>CAYTRA010000132.1:0-7111 GCA_964439675.1 uncultured Dehalococcoidaceae bacterium | reverse complement strand
GCGCCGGCTTCGACGAGTACCTCAACCACTCCATGGACCCCACCATCCAGCGCATCGCACTCATCGATGCGCCGGCGGTGCTGGGTTGGGAGCGCTGGCGGGAACTGGACTACTCGCTGGACCTGCTGCAGAACGCGCTCCGTAACCTGCAGGACGCCGGCGCCATCGCGCCGCAGCACCCCACTGACGAACTGGCGCACCTGCTGCGAGGCGTGGCCAACGAGGCGGCCCAGATGATCGCCTCGTCCTCCGACGCTCCCGCCGAGCGCCGTCGCGTGGGAGACGCCCTGGCCGCGATCCTCGAGGGCCTCCGCGTCTCCTAGTCTGCTTCGGCGAGTCCTCCGCATTCTGTTCCCCTCTCGCCCGATCCGGGCGTTACGATGCCCGTGTTCGCGCGCGAAGCGCGCCACCAGGGGGATGTCTCGAGGGGGAACCGCCATGCGTCGCATCCTGAAGGTCCTCGGCGTGGTGGTCGCCATCCAGATGGCGATTTATGTCGCCGGACTGGTGGCCAAGACCATCCTGCGCCGCCGAGCACCCGGCGAGGCTGACCCGCTCTCGGACGAGTTCGACCTCGTCAACGTGATGGAGGGCACGGAGTTCGCCTCGCGCGCAGTGGCGCTCCGGGCCGCGAGCGTGAAGAACGTGATGGGCGGCGTGGAACTCGACCTGAGCGAGGCGCGACTGGCCCCGGGCGGCGGCTACCTGGCCGTCACGACGATCATGGGCGGCACGGAGGTCACGGTGCCTCGCGGCTGGCGCGTCCACGTGCGGGGCCAGGCGATGGCCGGCGCCCACGAGGTGATCGTGACTCCCGAGGACGACCTGGACGACACCTCGCCCATCCTCACCATCGACGCGAAGACACTCATGGGCGCGCTAGAGGTGCACGCCACGGCGTCCCGAGTCACCGCGTAGGGCAGCCCGCAGCGGGAGATCACCCTCTCCCCAACCCTCCCCCGTCAAGGGGGAGGGGGTCAGAGGGACGGCCGCGCCTCCTTCCAACCTGTCGCGACCCCCGCTCACCCTAGGCCTGTCGAAGGGGGAGTCCTCCAGCACTCGGGGCACGCGGTCGCCTCGGCGTTCCGAGGGGAAGCCGACTCCGTGCTACCGATAGCCCGGCGGTCGGACGCGCTCCTCGGCGCCCTCACTCGTCTCGGTTGAGGTACTCCCCGACGGCCTTCAGGAACTCATCACCGGACAGCGCGAGGATCTCGTCCGGAAGATCCTTCGTCCCCTCCTCGTCAGAGCCACTCCCGGTCGCTTCGAGCAGCTGGTCGATGGCGCGACCTCGACGCTCGGGGTCGGACATGGTCTTCCCATCGATGAAGTAGACGGGGTTGTTCTTCTTACCGTCCGACGCGTGCTCAGTGTCTTCGGTGTCCTCGGTGCTCTCTGTGCTGTCTCTGCGACCTGTCATCGTCTCCACGATTCCACTGGTGCCCGGGAGTGGGCAGCGTCGGGTGATGCCGTCCCCTACTTCTTGAGGGCGACCTCGAATGCCTTGGGGCCTCGGAAGAAGGGGGTGTCCCACCACTCGATCTCGTCCTCCGGCGTGATGGGCGTGAACTCGGACCAGCGGTCCAGGACGCCCTCGATGGCGCGTCCAGCCTCCAGGCGGGCGAGGTTGGCGCCCAGGCAGTAGTGGATGCCGAAGCCGAAGGCCAGGTGGTCGCGCGTCCCGGTCTGGCCGGCGAAGCGCTCCGCCCGGAACTCTCGAGGTTCCTCGAACTTTGCGGGGTCGTGGTTGGCGGCGGCGTAGAGGACCAGCAGGGCGTCGCCCTCCTTGACCGGCACGCCGCCAGCCGTGGTGTCCATGAGCGCTCGACGGTAGAAGCCCTGGATCGGGGACTCCCAGCGGAGGGCTTCCTCCAGCAGCGGCGCCATCAGGGAGCGGTCCTCCCGCACCCGCTGCTGGAGGTCCAGGTCCTCTGACAGGGCGCGCATCGCATGGTTGATGAGGTTGGTGGTGGTCTCGTTGCCGGCCACCAGCAGTAGCACCAGGAAGGCCACCAGCTCGTTGTCAGAGAGGTGCTCGCCCTCCACCTCCGCCTGCACGAGGCGGGTGATCAGGTCGTCCTTCGGGTTCTGCTTCCGGTCATGGATCTGGAGGTAGAAGTACATGAACAGGCTCGGCTCCGCCTCGCCGGCCTGGACGCGCCGCATGTACTCCTCCATCTCGGCGCGGAGTTCCTCGTTGGTGCGGTCGGTGCGGGGCTCCGGGGCCTCCTGGCCCACGGCTTCCGCGACCTGCTCCAACGTCTCGTACCCGTGCTCCGGGATACGACCGATGTTTTGGACGATCAGGTTGGACCAGTGCTTGAACTGCGCGTGCATCGAGGGCGGAATGCCGATGATCTCCGAGATCATCTGGACCGGGAGCGGATATGCGAGGTCGCCCACCACCTCCAGGCGCCCGTCCCCACGCTGCTCCACGGCGTCCAGCAACTCACCGATGTACTCGCGGATGCGAGGTTCCCAGGCCTCCTCGATCGTGCGAGGGGTGAAGGCCTTGGAGACGAGCGCCCGCAACTTGCGGTGGTCCGGCTCGTCGCGGTTGATCATGCTCGGGAACTCGGGGTGCTCGATCTCCGGGCCGCCGAAGACGGAGTTCTTCGCGGAGAAGCGGTGGTTGTCGCCCAGGACCTCCTTGGCGGCCTCGTACGTGGTGACGAGCCAGGCCTTCACCTCGTCGCTCCAGACCAGCGGGGCGTCGCCGCGCCACTCGTCGTAGCGGGGGTAGGGGCACTCCTTCATCTCGGGCGAGAAGGGGTTGGTCTGCTGAGTCGTCATGCTGCTACCTCCGGGGGCTGAGCGTGCAACCGAGGGCCTCGCGTGCCGCGTCCGTTCGAGGGCTATGCCACGAACGACGGACGCATACAGACTGTATGAGCGGGCATCGTACAACAGCCGTCGTCGCCCGCGCGACGCGAGATCGTGCCGCCGAGGGTAGCGAGGCGCCACCGCGAACATGCGATCGTGGCGGCAATGCGGCATGATGCGCGCATGACGACCACCGACCCTACCCTCGCCCCCTTCGACTATGCCGCCATCACCTCGGACGCCGTGCAGAGCGGCACGGACGATGCCATCGCCCGAGTGGAGGCGATCCTCGCGGAGGTGATGGGGACGCCCTCCGACGGGCGGACGTGGGCGAACACGATGCAGCCGCTGGACGAGGTGGCGAACATCCTGGGCCAGGCGGACGGGACCTTCGGCTTCATGGCCTACGTCCATCCGGATGAGGCCCTGCGTGCCGTGGCGCTGGAGAACGAACAGCGCCTCGAGACGTACTCGACCGGCCTCGGGTTCCGTGAGGACCTCTACCGGGCCGTGCGCGAGTACGCGGAGACGGCGGAGGCGCAGGCCCTCGACGGCGTGGAGGCGCGGCTGCTGGAGCGCACGCTGCGCGACTACCGCCGCAACGGCTTCGACCTGCCGCCGGAGCAGCGGGCCCGCGTCCAGGAGTTGAAGGAGCGCCTGGTCCGCCTGGGCGTGCAGTTCCGCCGCAACATCGACGAGTTCGAGGACTACCTGCTCCTCACACGCGACGACCTGCGAGGGATGCCGGACTCCTACATCGAGCGCCTGCAGACCGTGGAGACGGACGAGGGGACGCGCTACCGCGTCTCCCTGGACTACCCGGAGATGTACCCCTTCCTCGAAGGCGCGGAGGACGGCGAACTGCGCCGCCAGTTGTTCACGAAGAACCACAACAAGGCCGCCGACCTGAACATGGACCTCCTGCACGAGGCCATCGGCATCCGCGACGAGATCGCCTCGATCCTCGGGTACGACTCGTGGGCGGCGTACGTGGTGGAAGTGAAGATGGCGAAGACGCCGGAGGCGGCGCGCGACTTCCTGGTGGACCTGGAGCGCCGCGTCCGGGTGAAGGCGGACCGGGACATCGAGGAACTCCGCGCCTCGAAGCGTCGCCACGTGGGGAACGCGGAGGCGGCCCTGGAGATATGGGACTGGCGGTACTACCAGAAGCGCGTCCAGCAAGAACAGTTCGAGGTGGACCAGTTCGCGGTGGCGGAGTATTTCCCGCTCCAGGCCACGCTGGATGGGATGTTCCAGGTCTACCAGGACCTCGTCGGTGTGCGCTTCGTGCCCATCGAGGAGACGCAGGCCTGGCACCCGGACGTGCGCCTGTATCGCGTGGAGGACGCCACGGACGGGCATCACATCGGGCACTTCTACATGGACCTGCACCCGCGGACGGGGAAGTACGGGCACGCCGCTGCGTTCACGCTGCGCCCGGGGCGCCGCAATCCGGACGGGTCATACCAGGGTGCGGTGTCCTCTATCGTGGCGAACTTCACCAAGCCCGGGCCGGGGTCGCCGAGCCTGCTGCGGCACTTGGAGGTGGAGACGCTCTTCCACGAGTTCGGGCACATCCTGCACCAGGTGATGACGCGAGCCCCCTACGTGCGGTTCAGCGGCACCTCCGTGGAGCGCGACTTCGTGGAGGCGCCCAGCCAGATGCTGGAGCACTGGGTGTGGCAGCCAGAGGTGCTGCGCGGCTTCGCTCGACACGTGGAGACCGGCGAGGCGCTACCGGAGGACCTGCTCCAGCGCATGATCGCCGCCAAGAACGTGGGCAGCGGCGTGCACTACCTGCGGCAGATCTACTTCGCGCGGCTGGACCTGGCGTACCACAGCCCCGGTCGGGAGAAGGACACCGACGCGATCGCGGAGGAGTTGCACCCCATCACCGGGTTCGACTTCGTGCCGGACACGCACTTCCAGGCTGGCTTTGGGCACCTCTTCGGCTATGACGCCGGCTACTACGGCTACCTCTGGTCACAGGTCTTCGGCGACGACATGTACACCCGCTTCGAGGAGGACCCGCAGGCCGGGCTCAGGTACCGCGAGAGCATCCTGGAGGCTGGCGGCACGCGCGACGGGGACGACCTGCTGCGCTCGTTCCTGGGCCGCGAGCCTCGCAATGAGGCGTTCCTGCGGGAGATCGGCCTCGAGGTGTAGGCAGGCCGTAGATCACCCTCCCCCGTCGAGGGGGAGGGTGCCGGAGGCGCCAACCTCGGTGGGTTAGCCCTCGATCTGGCCGTCCGCCATCTCCCGCTCGTTCGCGTCCACCGCGCCGTAGCCGATGTCGCCGGGACCCGCGCTGTTGGCGCCGCCGACGGTCTCCGCCTCGTACTCCTCCGCGGCCTGGCGGAGGGCGTCGAAGTGCTGCGAGGCGGCCTCCAGGCCCCAGAGCAGGATCTCCCGGGACAGCGTGGGCCCTTCCACGTCCCGAGGCGGGTCGAGCGCCGCGTTGCTCGAGTCGGCGAACCACGCATCGAGGTCCGTCGCGGGCCGGTAGTGCGCCTGCAGCGGCAGGTCGCCGGCCAGCAGGTCACGCGAACGCCAGTAGAGGTAGTGCCACGTCATGGGGCTCGCGTTGACGCTGCCGTCCGCCGTGTTCACCTCGCCACCCAGCGCGAGTTGATCCTCGAAGGTGTGGAGCGACCACTCGAGGGCGCTCGTGGAGGAGCCGAAGACGCCGCCAGCGAACCGCTCCGAGATGGCGGCCAGCACATCGTCCCGGTCGTCGACGCGGCCCAGCAGCCGCGCGGCGATCACGGCGGACCAGAACTCGGTCAGCAGCGCGGCCCCAATCTGCGCCTCGTCGTCGCCCCCGCGCTCCCACGCCTCTCGGAGCGGCTGGATGCGCTCCACGACGGAGCGTGCGCATGCCGCCCCGGAGATGACGCTGGCGCGGAAGATGTCCTCCACGGGATCGGTGCCCAGACGCTGATCCGCCACCAGCACGATCTGGTCAAAGATGTCGGGCTGTCCGGATGAGGTGGTCATGTCGCGCTCCCTTCGGTGCTGCCACTCGGACGGAGCGGGACTACAGGGGCACGCGCCCCTCCACGATCATCATGCGGTCATCTTCCGCATCCGGATCGCGCTTCAACACCACCGGCCACGCTACCCCGTAGCGCGCAAACGTGAGGTCGTACCGACCCTCCTGGAGATGTCGGAAGGGCAGCAGGCGGTGGAGCAGCCCGCTCCTCCCCGTGCCGTCGTCTACCGCGTAGAGCCGGCCGATGGCGAGCGCCACGTCACCGCGGTTGCGGTAGACCCACGTAATTCGCCACGGGCCGTGGTCCGTCCTCTGCAAGATCGAACTCATGGGGCGCCTCCCGAACGAGTACCAGTCCCACGCCTGTCCTCCCCGCACACGTCGAGGCTAGCGCGACACCCCCGGCCCGTGGCTACCCCTCGTTGAGCGCGGGTGCGGCAAGCAGTCCGAAGTGCGCCACGACGAGCCGCGCGACCTCCTCCGGCTCCAGGTCGGTGTTGTCCACCAGCAGGTGCTGCTCTGGCCACGGGAAATCCCCGTCGCTGTTCCAGCGGTGTTGCTCGGTGAGCCCTCGAAGCGCCTCGTCCGTGGCCCAGTCCGTCTTCTTGTGCGCGCGCCGGTGCTCGTGCCGGTTGCGTTCCAGCCGCACGTCGAGGGGCGCGCACAGTTCGAGGAAGTACGCCTCTCCCCCGTGACTACGGGCGTGCGCCCGCATGCCCTCGATGATCGGGAGCACCTCGAGCTTGTCGAAGGGCCAGCCGGCGGTCATGACGAGGTTGACGCCGGCGGCGGCGGCCTCGCGGAGGATGAGGTCGCGGATCGGATCCGCCAGCCGGTTGAACGGCGGCGAGCCGAAGGGGAAGAAGTCCGTGAGGAGGTCGATGACACGGTGGTTGTGCAGCAGCGGCGCGCCCGTGAGCCGCGAGACCGCCTGTCCGACGGTCATCTTGCCGACCGCCTGCGGGCCGATGATGTGCAACTGCCAGGGCGAGGATGCGCGCGCCATCGGTGGGGTATAGCAGAAGGGCGCCCTCTCGGGCGCCCTTCGTGTCGTACGGACGAGTGCCCTAGATGCCGGCGGGGCGGGTCTGCGCCATCTGGTAGATCTTGCCCTCGGTCTTGATGGCCGGAGCGATGATCATCCGCGTGGCGTGGAACTCCTTGATGGACTGTGCGCCACACGTCGCCATCGACGTGCGCAGCGCCCCCACCAGGTTCTCCGTGCCATCGGTCTTGGAGGTCGGCCCGAAGAGCAGGGTCTCCAGGCTGTGCTTCTGCCCAACGTGCACGCGCACG
>CAYTRA010000131.1:0-7139 GCA_964439675.1 uncultured Dehalococcoidaceae bacterium | reverse complement strand
CATGTCCTGCGGGCGCATCACCTTCACTTGCACGTCCGACCGCCCGGAGTCCGGGTACCGCTGCGCCGAGTCCGTGGCGTACCCGGGGAACGCGATGCCCGCGTCCGCCAGCGCCCCCACCGTGTGCCGCTGCGCGTGCCCGTCCGGCACGGCGATCCGGAACACCTCGCGCTCCGCCGGCGGCGAGCCGGCGCCTCGAGGCGTCACCGCCAGCGGAGGCGGCACGACGAGGCCACCCGACTCGGCTGCGCGAGGAATCCGAAGCAGCGGCTCCAGCGCCGCCGACAGGTCTCGCTGCGCCAGCGCCTCGCGGTTGGCGATCAGCCACACGCCGCCTCGGTGGACCTCGCCGTAGACCTCGAGGCCTTCCTTCTCGACCGCACGACGAGGCGCGACGGCCATCTCGGCGTCCTGCGGCGGCCACGCCTCCGCCTGCGCCCAGACCTCGAACAGCCGGTAGTCCGGCACGCGGGCGTGGGCCAGGTAGTGCTGCGCCAGGTTGGGGTACTCGCTGGCCACGCGGACGACGCCGGCGGCGGCGACATCGGCCAGGCTGCTGCCTGGCGCGCCCGCGGCCACCAGGTCCTCGCCCGGCACATCGATCTGGCGCAGCGGCACCACCGAGTCCAGCCGGTGCTTCACCAGCAGTTCGTCGATCCACGTCCGGCTGGCGATGCCCAGGTCGTAGTGACCCAGCGCCACCTGGATCGGGATGTCCTGGTCGGAGAACACCCGCACCGCGATGCCGGGCCGCTGCTCCACCTCGAACCGGTAGGTGCGCGCCCCGGAGCCGTAGCCCTCGACGACGAAGTCCACCTCGCGCAGGTGCGCGTCCACCGGCCCACGGAGGTCGCCTCGAGGCAGTGCGACGCGGACCGGACGCGCGCCCCCCTTCTCGTTCGACGCGCTCACGAGGCGTCCCCGCTCGCCTGCGCCTCGATCAGCGTGCGCACGTTCGCGGCCCAGCCGCACCCGGGCGCGCTCGGACCGCCGAGGGTCTCCGAGAGCCGGTCGTACCGGCCGCCGACGAGCACGGTCTGCCCGCCCGCGAGGAAGCGGAACGTCACCCCCGTGTAGTACTCGAAGTTGCGAGCCGTCCCGGCCAGCACGCGGTACGGCACGCCCGAGGCGTCCAGCGCCTTCGCCGCGCGCTCCAGGTCGTCCAGCGCCGGCTCGGCGCCCTCGATCACGGCAGGCATCGCCGCCCGGAGGTTGGCGATGTAGCCCGTGGACGAGCCATCGATGTCAGCGAGCAGCCGCACAGCGGCGGCGGCCTCCGGGTGGCTGGCGGCCAGTTCCGCCGTCACGCCGGCGTCGCCCTCCAGCATGCGGGCGTAGGCGGCCAGTTGCTCCCGCGTGCTCAGCCCCGCCGCCGCGAAGGCGGCGCGCGCGAGGCCGGCGTGTGCCAGTTCGCACGTGACGTCCTCGAGCCCCACGGCCGCCAGGAACTCCCGCGCCAGCGCCAGCAACTCCGCGTCCGCCACGTCCGAGGCAGCCCCGAACAGTTCGACGCCGCACTGCCAGACCTCGCGGTCGCCCTCGGCGGCGAAGCGGAACACCGGCTGCACGTACGAGACGCGCTCCACGCCTGGGTCGCGCTGGTCGCCGTACCAGCGGGCGACGGCCACGGTGGTGTCCGGACGCAGCACCACGCGCTCGCCGCTCCAGCCGTCCCAGTCGAGGAACGAGTAGACGCGGTCCAGTGCCTGCGGCGAGAGCGTCCCGGACGCGCTGTAGAGGTGCAGCGGCTCAATGGCCGGCGTGCGTACCTCGCGGTAGCCGCTCGCGGCCGTCACATCGAGGAATGCGCGCTCCACGCCTCGGAAGGCGGCCATGTCCGCCGGCCCCAAGTCGCGCATCCCGTGGCTTCGCAGACCGCGGTCCGGCATGGCGTCCTCCGTGGGATCGGGGATATCTCGGCTGGCTTCAGGCGCTGTCGGGCTGGCTGGCATCATACGTCCCTTCGCGGTTACGCCGGGTCGGCGCGAGCCTCGCGAGGACGCCGGGCACGCCCGTACGCCGCGAGGCCTACGTGCCGCCGCGGCGATCGTGCTTGCTGGTGCCGTGAGTGTCCGGAGACGGAACGGGCTAGGCGAGCATGAACGCGCGCGACGGCGCGACATGGTGATGACCATGCCCGTGCAGATGAGCCTGCGCCGCGACTGCGTTCCGTTCCATCGTGCTCACGAGCCTACGAACCTCCACCCTCACGATCAACATGGAGGCTGCGCTACCCCGCCACCGGCCGCGTTGTCGTGACATCCCCGGCCGTGAACGTCAGCCGCTCCCCCGCCACATCGAGCACCAACGCCCCGTCCGTGGCCACGTCCACCGCGTCGCCCTCCACCGCGCTGCCGTCCGGCAGGCTGACCCTCACTCGCTGGCCCAGCGTGTTCAGGCGCGTCCGCCACTCCTCGATGAGCCCGGCCGGGTCACGACCAGCCTGCCCCGCACGCGCTTCGAGGGCGCTCGACAGTCCGGCCAGCAGCACCTCGCGCGAGGGAGCGGGGCGGCCCTCCTGCTCCACGCTGGTCGCCACCGCCAGTACCTCCGGTGGGAGTGCGCCCGGCGTCCGGAGATTGATCCCGATCCCCAGGAACACGTCCGTCGCGGTATCCCTCGTGCCAGCAGGGGCCGGTCGGGCCTCTGCCAGCACGCCGCAGATCTTGCGGCCCGCATGCTGCACGTCGTTCGGCCACTTGAGGTCGCACCGCAGCCCCGCAATGGCCTCCAGAGCGTCGGCTACCGCGAGGCCGCCCGCGACGGAAAGGAGCGCCGCGCCCTCGCGCTGGCGGAGGTGGTACGTGACCCACAGGCCGGCGCCCGGCTCCGACACCCAGGAGCGCCCGAGCCGCCCTCGGCCCGCGCGCTGCGAGGCGGCGACGTACGCCGTCCCGGCCGCGCGGCCCGCCTCGGCGCCTGCGCGCGCGTCATCCATCGTGGAGGCCGTCTCCTCGACGTGGACCACGTTCACGCCAACCTGGTGGCTGCGGCGAAGTGACTGGTATCGATCGAGGTCAAACGAGGAGTGGGAGGTCATACGCAGAGCCTAGCGACGGCTCCTCGTAACGACGAAACGAGCGTCGAAGTGAGCGCCTCGGACGACACGAGGCGCGTATGCCCGGACATGCAGAGAGGGCGCCGCCGAAGCGACGCCCTCTCCTGTAGTCACTCTTGTCGGGGGCTAGGTTTCGAGCACCTCCTTGTAGATGCCCGACCCCTTCGACGTGTGACTATGACTGGCATCAGCCACGAGCATCACCCCCTTTCCTGCTCTCAAGGTAGACAGACGCGTCAAGCCTTGTCAATCACCCGATCACCAAACTCAGCATTTCTCTTACGTCTCGTACTCGACCTACCCCGCCGAAGCATCCATGCGCTGCTCCGGACAGACGCCACCCGGCGCGGTCATCAGTTCGTAGTGCCACAACTCGTTCGCATAAGTCTGGCAGAGGCCGTATATCGCGCCGTGCAGACTCAGCCAGCTCATCGCGTCAGTCGGGGCGACGTCGACCGCCTCGCCGGTCACGTGCGTGGACTGCTCCGGGGTGTTCACGAAGCGTCGAGCCTCCTCCAGGCTCCCGTACCGGCGGACGGCGTCCTCCAGCAGGGACTGCTGGTACCGAGCGCTCCGCCACCCGCTCGAGACCCGGACCTCGATCCCGTCCGCGCGGGCATCCAGCGCGGCCCGCTGGATCGCGTCGCGAAGCGCGGCGTCGAGGTTGGCGATGGCCGGGTGGTCGACGTCGAACGGCGACACGGACGCACCGTCCTGGATGTACCCATCCTGCGGCGCGACGGGCGCATCCAGTCCGCTCGTGGCCTCCGCGAGCAGGCCGGCCAGCCGCCGCCAGATCGACTCCTCGCCAGCGAGGTGCTCCGGGGGCTGCTGGGCCGGTGTCTGGCCGGTCGCGGAGGAGGCGACTTCCGGGGACACCGCCGCGCTGCCGGGTGGCCCCCCGCGAACGAGGGAATACGCCCCCGCGAGAAGCAGCAGCGCACCCGCGAGGAGGACGAGCCCACTCCCCCGCCCCCCGGTGCATCGAGGTGATCTTCGAGGTGGTGATTGACGATGCTGCACGGCGGCACTCGCTTCCCGCGCCGCGCCGGTGCGCGGCCAGGAGCCACCTCAGCAAGTGGGCTGTTGCCGGAGCGTCTGCGAGTTTCCATACCTTTTCGCAACACGGCCCCCGACTACCCTGACAGGTGGCGCGAGCGGAGTGCACGATGCGGGTGCTGGTGGTGGAGGACGAGCTCTTCCTCGCGGAGGCGTTGCAGGCGGGGCTGCGCCACGAGGCCATCGCAGCGGACATTGCCCTCGACGGCGACGAGGCGCTCGCGCAGGTCGAGGTCAACGACTACGACGTGGTCGTGCTCGACCGAGACATCCCCGGCACCCACGGTGACGAGGTCTGCGCGATCCTCTCGCGCGACCGTCCTGATGTGCGCATCCTCATGCTCACGGCAGCGACCCGCCTGGCGGACAAGGTCGGCGGCTTCGAGCTCGGCGCGGACGACTACCTCACGAAGCCGTTTGCCCTGGAAGAGTTGGTGGTGCGCCTGCGTGCGCTGGCTCGGCGGCCGGCGGCATCCGCGCCGCCCGTCCTGGAGTTCGCGGACCTCCGCCTCGACCCGTTCCGGCGCGAGGCATATCGCGCCGGCCGCTACCTGAGGCTCACGCGGAAGCAGTTCGCCGTGCTGGAGCTACTGATGCGCGCCGACGGCGGTGTGGTCAGCGCGGAGACCCTGCTGGAGAAGGCCTGGGACGGAAACGCCGATCCGTTCACCAGCGCCCCACGCGTCACGATCTCCACCCTCCGCAAGGCGCTGGGCAAACCCGACCCCATCAGCACCGTCCCCGGCTCCGGCTACCGGCTCGCCTTGCCCGGGGAGGCCCATGGCGCCTGACGCACCTCCGACCCGGCAGCCCAGGACCAGCGCACGCCTGCGCCTCGCACTGAGCTATGCCGCGTTCCTGGTATTCGCCGGCCTGCTCGTCCTTGCCGGTGTCTATGTCGTCCTTCGCTACGTCCCGTACCCGCCGACGTTCGGCGTCCCACCGCCGGAGGGTGCGCTCTCATCCACCCAGGAGCAGGCGCTCCTCCGGGTCTCGGTGCTCATCCTTGGCAGTCTCGCGGTGATCGGGATGGTCGGAGGATGGATCATCGCCGGATGGGTGCTGCGGCCCCTCCAGCGGATCAATGCCGCCGCGGAGATCGCGGCTACGGGCCGCCTGGACCACCGGATCCGTCTCGCGGGTCGCAACGACGAGTTCCGCCAACTGGCGGACACCTTCGACCACATGCTGGAACGCCTGCATGACGCCTTCACCACACAGGAGCGGTTCGCCGCCAACGCCTCGCACGAACTCCGCACACCCCTCGCAGTGATGACCACCATGCTGGAGGTCGCCCGCGCGAACCCCGAGGGGCAGGACTACCCGAGGCTCATCGAGCGGCTCACCATCACCAACCAGCGCACCATCGGCCTCACGGAGGCCCTCCTCCGCCTGTCGGACGCCAACGCCGTCACCGCCGTCTCCGAACCCGTGGACCTGGCCGGGCTGGTGCGCGCCGCGATCTGCGATCACGCAGCCGAGGCCGAGGAGCGGCACGTGACCTTCGAGGCTCGACTCGCCCCCGCCACGGCCGTGGGCGATCCAGCGCTCCTTGGACAACTCGTGTCGAACCTGGTGCAGAATGCGATCCGTCACAATGACGAGCGCGGCGAGGCCCACATCGAGACGGGACACCGTCCCGGGCGCGCGGGTGTCACCCTCCAGGTCGAGAACTCAGGCGCCGTCTACACCCCGGAGGAGGCCCGACGCCTCAGCGAGCCCTTCCTGCGTGGCGCCGGACGCGTCGCCCGCATCGGCGCGCCGAAGGGCTATGGCCTCGGCCTCTCGCTGGTCTCGAGGATCGTGAAGGTGCACCAGGGCTCGCTGGACCTGGCGCCACGCGACGGTGGCGGCCTCATCGCCACGGTCACCTTCCCCGACCGCGCCTGAGACTCCGATCGCGACGGAGACCGCGTCTGCCGGCCCTCGACCGACCGAGGCGGGCACCGATTGTCGGGTCCGACCGCCCGTTGTTCGGTAGCGTGGACGCCAGACAGGAGAGAGCCGTGATCGAGCGTCTGAACGAGTCGCTGGAGGAGGTCGAGCGGTCCCTCACGGGCACCGTGGACGTGGCCAGGCTCGCGCGCATCGCCGCCACGTCCGAGTACCACTACCGCCGCATGTTCGCGGCGCTCGCCGGCATGCCGCTCTCGGAGTACGTGAGGCGGCGCCGCCTCACCGTCGCCAGCGCGGAGGTGCTCGCCGGACGGGGGACGCTCCTCGATGTCGCGCTCCGCTACGGCTACACGTCGGCGGACGCCTTCGCGAGGGCGTTCCGCCAGATGCACGGCGTCACCCCGGCCGAGGCGCGCCGCGGCACGGTTCCACTCCAGTCACAGCCAAAGATGTCATTCCGACTCACCATCGAGGGGAGCACCAGCATGGAGTACCACATCGTCGAGAAGCCGGCGTTCACCGTGGCCGGCAAGAAGGCCCGCGTCACCCTGATCTACGAGGGCGAGAACCCGGGGATCATGGACTTCGTCCGAGGCATCCCGCAGGAGACGAGCGCTCGCATCGCCGCGCTGAGCGACCAGGAGCCGCGCGGCATCCTCGCCATCACGGACAGCCCGGACGACCCGGGCCGCGAGGGCATCGAACTCGACTACTACCACGCCGCCCTGACCAGCGGCGACGTTCCGGACGACCTCGACACCCTCGATGTGCCCGCCGGGACGTGGGCCGTCTTCCACGGCGAGGGGACGATGCCCGAGTCCGCCCAGTACCTCTGGCGCGACTCCTACGCCGAGTGGTTCCCCTCCAACCCCTACCGCATGCGCCCCGGCCCCTCGCTCCTCCGAGTGGAGTACACCGGGGAGAGCACCGGCAAGGCCGAACTCTGGCTCCCCGTCGAGCCCGAGGAAGGTTGAGGGCGCCTCGATCCCCCCGGAGGCGGCGCTCCGCTCCGCCCCCCTCTCCCCAACCCTCCCCAGCGAGGGGGGAGGGAGTCGGACACGGCTGTGTGAATCGTGTGGTTGCGCGTGCGTGGCATCGCTGGCCCGCCAGCCGCACGCTGCCATCT
>CAYTRA010000130.1:0-7179 GCA_964439675.1 uncultured Dehalococcoidaceae bacterium | reverse complement strand
GATGAGGGCCGGGGTGATGATGGCGAAGGTCAACTGGAACATCATCTGGACGTTGTCCGGGTACGTCAGCCCGAACACGTCGTTGCTGAGCCCCAGGTCACGCAGGCCCCACAGGTCAAAGTTGCCGATGACCCCGTAGTCGCCCAGCGTGGTGCTGCCGCCGAAGGTCAGCGAGGCACCCACCAGCACCCACAGGATCGTGACCACCCCCATGGCGATGTAGTTCTTCATCAACATCGCCAGGACGTTCTTGGCTCGGACCATGCCTCCGTAGAAGAAGGCCAGTCCGGGCGTCATCAGCAGCACCAGCGCGCAGCTGGTGAGCATCCACGCGGTATCCCCGCTATCCATCCACCGCTCCTCCCAGCCGGCGCGCCACCCGATTTGTTGCGCCGGAGTGAAGAGCCTCTACGTTCCCCGTGTCCCCCGAATGTCTGTCGTGTTACGTGCGTGTTACGCCGCCCACTATCGCGAACGTGGCCCTATCGGGTGACCAGCAGCGGCTGCCCGGGAGGGATGCGTCCCTCCGGGAACCGTCCGAGGAAGGCGGCGTTCACATAGACGGGCGCTCCCGTGACGTACCCGAACATGCGGCCGTCCGCCAAGAGCCAGTACGAGTCCGCCTCCGGCAGTAGCGAGATCGGGCCGCCGCCCCAGGTGACCAGCGTCACCCCGTCCGGTGCGGGCTCCTGCGACAGCCGGCCGCGGCCGGGCTGATGGAGCACGGTGTAGACGCCCTGCCGGTCCACGACGGCCTGGAGGTTCGCGCTGCCGTCCTCGTTCAGCGTCACCTCTGTCTCGACCTCGACCCAGCCGCGCTCCTCGCCCCAGTAGGCGAGCACCAGTTCGCGCGCGGCGGTCTCGAGGTCCTCCGGCGCCTGGTCCGCGAGGCGCATGCCCCGCGCGCCGCCGGCGAGGTCGGTGGCGCCGAGGTTCCACAGGAGGGCGAAGGACGGGAACGTCACCTTCACCGTGGTGGTGCGGGGCAGCGGGAGGAACGTCAGGCGCCCGTCCACCTCCCGGATGCCGACGCCGAAGGCGGCGACGTACCGGTTCGCGGCCGGGATCGCCCAGTCCGGAAGTTCGTTCGTCGCCACCAGCCACATCAGCAACTGGTGCTCCTGGGCGGCGTTGTTGGCCCAGATGATGGACGGCCCCGCTGCCGAACTGCCGTCCTGCAGCACCACCTGGCCCGTCGAGCCGGGCGGCGCCACGACCGGATCGGTCACCAGCACGGAGATGCCCATGCCCGGGAGCGTCACCGAGTACTGCGGCGGTGGCGGGGGCGCCTCGCGGGTGACGTGGAGGCGATAGATACGCGGCTCGTGCCGGTTCTCCGGCCACACCTGCACAGAGATGGTGGTCGTCGCGCCGGCGGGCAGGATCACCCATCCGCTCCAGTCCCCGCTGGCAACGGCCACGCCACCGACGTTGATGAGGGCGCCCGCGTGGCCGCTCACTGGCAGCAGGCGGACACGGCTTGTCGCCAGGGACACATCGAGGCCGTAAACGAGCGTCGCGGGGTCGAACGCCAGGACATACGGGCCGGTGTCATCCGCCACCCCGAGGGAGGTGAGCGTAGCGTCAGTCGAGCCGCGGTACAGGCTGACGAAGTACGTGCGCGTCGTCCCCGCCTCGGCGGTCACGCGCACCTCGAGGTGCGTCGCGCCGAGGGGTAGCGCGATGGGGGCCGTGGCCGCACCACTGGCGACGGGGGTGCCCTCCACGGTGATGGTGGCGTTCGGATGGCTCGCGGTCGGCGTGACGGTAACGCTCGCGTCCGCGAGCGGCACCAGGACGTCGAAGAAGGAGCCAGTCGGCACGAAGGGGTCCACGAAGGCCGCACCCCCGCTCAGCACGAGGCTGCTGAGGCTGCCGTCCGTCGATGCAGAGCGGTTCACGGTCACCGTGTAGGTGCGCGTGATGCTGGTGTCCTCGGCGGTGACGATGACGGTGATCGTCGTCGCCCCCGGCGGGAGGGCGATGAGGGCGCTCGATGTACCGCTCGCGACGGCTACGCCGTTCACGGTCACGGTGGCGCCGCCGTGGTTCACGGTGGGCGTGACCGCCGTGGCCGTCGTGGCGGAGGAGGCGGCAACGGTGTACGCGAGGGTGCCCGGCGCGAACGCCGGCGACAGGGCCCCGGCGCCCACCGCGAGCGCCTGCAGCGTGGCGTCGCCCGAGGCCGGCAGGTTCACCGTGATCGTGTACGTCGAGGCGTCCAGTCCATCAGGCGAGACCACCTCGATCACGATCGGCGTGCCGTCGGCGTCGATGTCGGCGCTGGGTGGCTCGCCACCGCGGACGTCGATGCCGTTGATGGTGAGCACGGACACGGCATCGTTCATGGGCTGGAGCGTCACTGTGATCTGCTCCACGCCGAGCGGTACGTCCAGCGAGTAGGAGAACGCGCCAGGGGCGAACGCCTCGTTGAGCGCGACCGACGTCGTGAGGTTCGCGAGCCGGCCGTCTGCCTCCGCGGCGACGGCCCGGCCGGGCAGCACGAGGGCGATGAGGGACGTGGCGAGGGCGGCCAGGATGGCGAGCAGTGACACAGGCGCGCGGAACGCGTCTGTAGGTGGGGGCGGGAGCATGCGGGTCCTCTCAACCACGAGGCGTCGACTGCATGGTCGAACCGTCGAGGCGGCCAGGCGGCGGGCCGGAGTTCGTCGCCGTGCAGATCAGCCGTGACCGTATCCGCATCGCGGACGGCCAGATCCATAGCACAAGTCCACAGCGAGAATCGACGACGAAAGGCCGCCTCCCGCTGGCGCGCGTGGGAGCGTGCGCGCCAGCGGGGAGGCGGTCGTGGGGGGACCGTCCGAGGGGGCTAGAAGCCCTCGAGCACGTGCGGACGGTAGGCGGTGCGGAAGAGGGCGTCCGCGCGGCGGAGGGCGTCCGTGTCGCCCTCGATCCGGCCGGCCCGCGCGAGGTTCGTGGCACCTCGGAAGCCCGAGTACAGCGGCGACAGCGCCGCCACCGGCATCGTGAGGTCGGCCGCGCCCGAGGCGGGCTGCACGCGCGCGCTGCCGCCCTCGATGCTCACGCGGTAGGTGCCGTCGTTCCACGGACAGAGGTCGTCCCGCACGGCGATCATGAGCGAGCCCTCGGCGTCTGGTTCGTAGCCCCGCGCCTCGAGGGCCGCCGGGACGTCGACGATGCGCAGCCACATCGCGTCGCCGGTGCGGCGCTGGAGTTCGCGGGGCTCCAGCAGCATGTCCGGCATCGAGTCGTCCTCCGGGACGAAGCCGAACTTCACCTGCCGCACCAGGTCATGAGAGCGGATGTAGTTCCACATGGCACGGTGCGCTTCCAGCGTCAGGGGGATGAACTGGTTCACCTCCATCGACTGGTCCGGGCCGGGCTGGAAGGGCGCGCCCATGTCCTCCATGGTGCTGTAGATGAAGAAGCCCTGGGGTTCGCCCTCACCGTCGTACGCGATGGCCACGTACTTCGTCCGGTCCTTCTTCCGCGCGACCTCCCAGTGCCAATACACGTCCCAGTGCGGCCCCCGGCGCTCGATCGCGAGCGTGCGAGGTGCGATGTATGCCTCGTAGAGGCGCTCCACCAACGGGCGGTGGGTCTCCGCGTCGACGAGGCGGACGGTGTAACCGGCCTGGCTCGGCGGGTCGGGGTCGCGCAGGGCGACGAAGCGCGGATCGAACGTGTACGCCGTGTGCGCGGAGGACAGCCCGTAGCCGTAGCGCTGGTAGATCGCGCCGAAGGAGGCCCACAGCATCGCAATCGGCTGCCCGACCTCGCGATGCCACTCGAGGGAGCGAGTCATCACGCGGCGCTGGTAGCCCTGCCGGCGGAACTCCGGCATCGTGCCGACGGTCGTGACGCAGGCGGTGGGCACTGATCGGCCGTTGACGCGGACATTCCAGGGGTGCGCCCCCAGTGTGGAAGCGATTCGCCCGTCCACGAAGGCAGCCATGGTCGACGAGGGCGGGTACCACCCCTCGATGCTGCCGATCTGCGCCCACTCGTCACGGGAGTCGTACGAGCCTCCGAAGACGTAGTACGGCACATCGAAGAAGGCGTCCATCTCCTCCGGCGTGCAATGGCGAACCTCGACCGCCACGGGCGGCCTCCCCTCGGTCGTCGATGCCCTCGGCGCCCACGGCTTGCCCGCGCGCCCGGGGCCACGAGGGGACAACGCGCGCGATAGCCTTCGGGTTGCCGCGCGCGTTGCGACCTTGAGAGGCGAGCCCTCGTCGGTGCTAGGACTTCACCGTCGCCACGGCCTGCTCTGACCACACCACGTTCGCCTCGCGCAGGCGGGCCACAGCGTCCTCGGCGTAACCGAGTTCGGCGAGGAGCGCGTCCGTCTGCTCGCCGGCGAGCGGCGCGGAAGCGATGCGGTTCGGGGTCTGGCGCAGCCGCACGATGGGGCCGTGACGCTGCATCTCCCCGTGGAGCGAGTGCGTCACCGTGGCCTTGTACTCGTTGATCGCGATGTGCTCGTCACGGTGCCAGAACTCGCCGGGCGTGAGCCCGTCCGCGCGCACGCAGCCGAGGCCGGCCACGCCGAGCAGGCGCTCCCAGTCGTCCGCCGTCTCGGTCAGGAACAACTCCTCGAGGAGCGCCGTGAGCGCCGGTGCGTTCTCCTCGCGCGCGATGCGCGTGTCGAAGCGCGGGTCTACGGCCAGTTCCGGGCTGCCGATGCGGCGACAGAACTGCACCCACTCCTTCTCCAGCAGGATGCCGAGGAAGACCCAGCCCTCCTTGCAGCGGTAGAGGCGGTACAGCGGGCCGGTCCCCATCAGGTCGGCGTCCACCTCCGGGCGCGGCTCGCGGTCCTCGTACCAGAAGAAGTCGTCCGCGTTGGCGTAGGCGTTGGCGCCCATCATGTCCACGAACACCTCCTGGCCCTTCCCGGTCCGCCGCCGCGCGTAGAGCGAGAGCAGCACCGTGGTGGCCACAACCGCCGAGGTGTTGGGGTCCGGGTTGACCTCGTTCGAGCGAAAGAGGCGTCGAGCGCCCTCCCGGAGTTCCTCGATGCTCGTGCCGGTGGGGAGGCCGCCCGACTGCCACGTGGCCCCGCCGAGCGCGGCGCCGGGGATGGGGTGCGTGGCGGGGCGGTGGGCGCTGGGGCCGTCGGGGCCGTAGCCGTTCACGTTCACGTAGATGATGTTGGGGTTCAGCGCCTTCGCGTGCTCGTAGGACATACCGAGGCGTTCCGGGACACCGGGCCGGAAGTTGTGCACGATCACGTCCGCGCGCTCGATGAGCGAGTGGACGATCTGCTGGCCCTCCGCGTCCTTCAGGTCTACGCAGATGCTTTCCTTGCCGCCGTTGGTGCGGATGGCGCCCAGGCTGCCGTTGCCCATCCACCGCCACGGGTCACCGCCCACCGGCTCCACCTTGATCACGCGCGCCCCGAGGTCGGCGAGGTGCGCGCATCCGAGGGGCGCCGCGATGATCGTGCTGAAGTCCAGGACGGTGATGCCGTCAAGCGCGGGGGCGTGGCTGCGCTCGTCCTGCTCCGTGGGCAGCCACGGCACCCGACCGTCGCCGAGGTACTCGCGGGTGTGCTGGCCAACTGCCGGGATCTCGCCACGGATCTCGGCGGGCGTCTCCGTGAGCCGCGCCACCGGGCCGATCTGCTTCATGGGCGCGCGCTTCTTCGATGTGTCCCCATAGAAGCCGAGGACGGCCTCCATCACCGTGGTGGCGTTCTTGAGGGTGCCTCGCGGGTCCTCGACCTCGATGACGTGGCCGTTCATCACCAGGTCCGGATCGTCCAGGGCTTCCTGCGTCGTCTGGTAGACGGTGGAGACCACGCCGCCGTTCTCGACGAAGATGCGCTGCCACTCCTCCGCGGTCTTCTCGCGCATGCGCATGAACATGCGGTCACGGAAGGCCTCGCGGACCTCCTCTGACCAGGTGGCCGGCGAGCCCTCGTGCTGGCCGTCCGCGAAGATGTCCGTCATCTCCGTGCAGGCGACGAAGTTGTCGAAGAGGTGCTGGAGCAGGTTGCCCAGCTGGATCCACTTGCCGTCCTTCGTCATGACCGGCTGGTAGTTGATGGTGGGCATGCGGCCGGCTGCCGCCGGCACGCCGTCCATGGACCACTTCTCCGGGTCCGTCTCGCGCAGCCCCGCCATGGCGAGACCGGCGAGGTCGTACGGCATGAGCCCCTGCATGAGGCTGGTCTCCACGTACTGCCCGAACCCCAGGCGCTCCCGGGCGAGGAGCGCCGACAGTGTGCCCGTCACGGCCGCCTGAGCGGCGGCGTGGCTCGCCACCTGGAGCGCCGCGAACTGCGGACCGGGGCGTGGCGCCGTGCCCTCGAACGCCATCATGCGGCCGGCCTTCGCCGCCACGACGCCCTCGTAGCCGGGGTAGCCGACGTAGGGGCCGTACGGGCCGAAGCCGGAGATCTGGGTGTAGACGATGCCGGCGTTCTGGTATGCCAGCACGTCGTAGTCGCAGCCCAGGTCCACCGCCTCGTGCGCACGGAACGAGGTGATGACCACGTCCGAGGTCTTCACCAGTTCGTACAGGCGCTGCTTCTCTACCTCCCGCTTGAGGTCCAGTTCCACGCTCTTCTTGCCGCGCAGCCACATGGGCGCACCGGGCAGGAAGCGGAAGGGATCGCCGCCGGGGCGCTCCACCTTCACGACCTCAGCGCCGAAGTCGCCGAGGATCATCGTGGCGATGCCGCCCACGGGCCCGTTGCTCAGGTCAACGACACGCAGATCGTCCAGCGGACCGGCCATGAGAACCCCCTCGCACGCCTCGTGTCACAGCGCCGCGCTCGCCCCCGAGCGCGGGAAGATACCGCGTGCATGTTATGAGGCGGGGGAAGGCTGACAAGGCCCGCAGTGGTGTCGGCGGCCTACCGGACGGCTGTCACCATCGCGGTGCCAGCCTCGCGCGAGACGCGCCGGCCGAGGTCTTCCGTGACGCCCTCGAAGGCCGCGCGGGCCGCCTCCTCCCCGAGCGCGATCGCCCCGCGCCCGGCGAGTCGGGCGGCGTCGCCGGGGTGCGCGGTGGTCGTCGCCTCCGAGAACCCCGCGGCCAGGAGAGCCTCCGCAAGCCACGAGGGCGTCCAGCGCTTCAGTTCCACCACGGACGACCCCACCGCCAGCGGCGCGAGGCGCTCCAGCAGGCCAAGCGCCAGAGCGCCCTGGACGCGCGTCTCGCCATAGGCGCGCGGGGCGTCGGCGGTGG
>CAYTRA010000129.1:0-7179 GCA_964439675.1 uncultured Dehalococcoidaceae bacterium | reverse complement strand
AGCGCTACAAGGACCTGCAGGACATCATCGCCATCCTCGGCATCGACGAGCTGTCGGACGAGGACAAGCGCATCGTGGCGCGCGCCCGCCGCATCGACCGCTTCCTCTCGCAGCCGATGTTCGTGGCGGAGCAGTTCACCGGCACGCCGGGCCAGTACGTCCCGGTGGCGGAGTCCGTGCGCGGCTTCAAGGAGATCCTGGAAGGCAAGCACGACAACCTGCCGGAGCAGGCCTTCTACATGGTCGGCACCATCGAGATGGCCGTCGAAAAGGCAGAGCGCATGGCGGCGGAGGACGCGGCGTAAGCCGCGTCCCCACCCCGTGGGGAGTGGGCCGCAGCCGCGGTAGGAGCCTGACATGCCCCTGACCCTGAACATCGTCACGGCCCAGCGCGCCGTCCTCGAACGGGACGACGTGACAAAGTTGGTCGTGCCCGCCGCCGAGGGCCAGATCACGGTGCTGCCCAAGCACGCCGCGCTCCTGACCTCGCTCGGGATCGGCGAGATGCTGGTCTACAGCGGCGACCGCGTGGACGCCATCGCCATCCACGGCGGCTTCATGCAGGTCCTGAACGACGAGGTCTCCGTCCTCGCGGACGCCGCGGAGCGCGCGGAGGACATCGACACCGCTCGCGCCGAAGCCGCCCGCGAGCGCGCCCAGCGACGCCTCGAGGGCCGCGACGCCGAGTTGCCTCGCAGCGCCGTTGACCTCGTGCGGGCGCAACTCTCGTTGCAGCGCGCCCTCATCCGCGTCCGTGTCTCCCGCCGCCGCCGCGAGGCGACCGGGCAGCCCTCGATGCGGGCGTAGCGCACCTCCCAGGAGCCACGACGCTCGCAACCGCCCGGCATTTGCCGGGCGGTTTTTGTGTTGTTTGGGGGAGCGGCAGGGTGGGCGACCCTGGGTGATATCATCGTGATATCGGAGGCAGAGGAGGTCACCATGGAGGCAACTGGAACAGGGGAGCGACCGGCGGGGGCCAGGTCGGGCGTGGTCGGCCTCGCGCTGACCGTCGTGCTCCTGGCCGCAAGCATCGCTTCGTTCGTCGGGACCGCCTTCATGGAGGAAGGCCCACTGCTGGCGCTTCCGATCGTGGCGGGGGTCGTATTCGCGCTGGCTGCAGTGTTCGTGATGATGGGTTTCCTCACGCTCCAGCCGAACCAGGCCGCCGTGCTCATCCTCTTCGGGTCATACCAGGGGACGCTCCGCCAGTCTGGCTGGTGGTGGGTGAACCCGCTCACGGCCTTTGAGCGCCGGAAGATCTCCCTGCGTGCTCGCAACTTCAACAGCATGACCTCCAAGGTGAACGACGCCAACGGCAACCCGATCAACATCGCCGCTGTCGTGGTCTGGCGCGTGGTGGACACCGCCCGCGCCGTCTTCGACGTCGATGACTACGAGGACTTCGTGGTGGTCCAGAGCGAGACGGCCGTGCGCCACCTGGCGAGGTCGTTCCCCTATGACGACTATGGCGACGACCAATCCGCCCTCACCCTGACCGGCGACGCGGAGGAGATCGCGCAGACCCTGACGCAGGAACTCCAGGACCGCCTGGACGCCGCCGGCGTCCATGTCATCGAGGCGCGCCTCACCGACCTCTCCTATGCCCCCGAGATCGCGGAGGCGATGCTGCGCCGCCAGCAAGCGAGCGCCATCGTGGCGGCGCGGCAGCGCATCGTGGACGGGGCGGTGGGCATGGTGCAGATGGCCCTCGCGCAGATCGAGGCGGGCCAGATCGTGGAACTGGACGACGAGCGGAAGGCGACCATGGTCTCCAACCTCCTGACCGTCCTCACCAGCGACCAGCCGACGAACCCGGTGGTCAACGTCGGCACACTCTCGCGCTAGCCCCCGGACCGATCGAGCGTGTCCGAGCGCAAGCGGTTCCTCCTGCGACTCGACCCGTCAATCTACGACGCGGTCGAGCGCTGGGCGGGGGACGACCTGCGCAGCGTGAACGCGCAGATCGAGTACCTCCTGTCGGATGCCCTCCGCCGCGCCGGTCGCACCCCCAGGCGCCGCCCGACCCCGCCCCCCGAGGCGACCCGAGACTCCGAGGAGGGCGAGGGAGAGGCCAAGTAGCCGCCCGATTGCCATTGCTTCGTTACTCGCTGGTCGCCCTCGGAAAGCCCGCGAGGCGGAGCGAGTGCCTAGCCTCCGCTCCCGAGCATCCGAACCCGAGCCCCGGTCCAGCGCGAGGCTCGCTGGGGCTCGGCAGGCGGAGGAGGGACACATGCGTGGCACCGTCTACTGGATGAACTCTCCGATGGGTCGGGCGATCCTCGTCGCCCTCGGCTTTATCGTGGCGATGGCCGGGCTGATCTTCTTCACCGGCGTGGCGGCGGTGGCCCTCATGATCCTCGGGCTGGTGATCCTGATCGTGGGGGCTGGCCTCGGCGGGCCGGCCGGCGTCCGCCGCCGCGGTGACCTGCCGCCGGGCGCGCCTGACCGCCGCTAACGCCCGCGCACGCTATCCTGAGCCCGGCAGCGCACTCTCAGCCAAGCAAGGGGGCGGGAGCGCGCCGAGGGAGGCTCGTGGGCGGCACGGAACACGGCGAGCGCTACGTCATCAATGGCGGCCACCCGCTTCGCGGCGAGGTCGCCGTCTCCGGTTCCAAGAACGCCGCGCTCTACACCCTGCCGGCGGCCCTGCTTACCTCGGAGCCCGTCATCATCCGCAATGTCCCGCGCATCGCGGACATCGGCGAGATGGCGGACATCTGCCGCGCCATTGGCTCCCGCGTGGAGGTCGATGGCGAGACGCTCCACATGCACACGCCGGAGATCGTCTCCACCGCCCCGCCCGCGGACCTCGTCTCGCGCCTGCGCGCCTCGTTCCTCGTGATGGGCGCGCTCCTCGCGAGGGCGGGCGAGGCTGAGTGCCCGCCGCCGGGAGGCGACGTGATTGGCTCGCGGCCGCTGGACGTCCACTTCGTGGGGTTCCGGATGCTCGGGGCCGCCGTGAAGCGGCAGGGCTCGTCCTGGTACGTGCAGTCAGACCACCTCCAGGGCGCGCGCATCTTCTTCGACTACCCCAGCGTCCTCGGCACCGTGAACGTCCTCCTGGCCGCCGTGCGCGCCGAGGGCGAGACGGTGATCGTGAACGCCGCCCCGGAACCGGAAGTCGCGATGCTCGCCGACATGCTGGTGAGCATGGGCGCGGACATCCAGGGGCAGGGCACCTCGTTCATCCGGGTGCACGGCGTGGACCGCCTGCACGGCACGGACTTCTCGGTGATCCCGGACCGGTTGGAGGTGGGCACGTACCTCCTCGCCGCGGCCGCCACGGGCGGCGACGTGCGCATCACCAACGCCGAGGCGTCACACCTCGACAGCCTCATCCACAAACTCCGGGAGATGGGCGTGCACGTTGACGTGGACCGCGGCGTCCGCGCCTGCGCCTCCGAGGGTCTGGAGGCGATCCAGGTGCAGGCCGTGCCGTACCCGGGCTTCGCCACCGACCTCCACCCGCCGATGGCGGCGGCGCTCACGCAGGTGAAGGGCGTCTCCCTGATCCACGAGCGCGTGTATGACAACCGCACGCTCTACGTGAACGAACTCCGCAAGTTGGGCGCACGCATCATCACCGCCGGCGACACCGTGATCGTCGAGGGCCCGACAGCCCTCGGCGGGTCCACCGTGCGAGCGCTGGACATCCGTGCGGGCGCGGCCACGGTCGTCGCAGCGCTGGCAGCACAGGGGCAGACCACCATCCTGGACATCCACCACCTGGACCGCGGCTACTCCGACCTGCAGGGACGCCTCCGCGCCCTGGGCGCAGAGATCGAGCGCCGCTAGTCTCCATGCCCCGCTGCGAGTGCGGCGCGGACGCCGAGGCGTGCTCGAACGCCTGGGATGAGTGCCTCGCGCTGGAGTACACGCAGCCCTCGTATGGTTGGGTGCACCACCTGACCGTCGCCGCGTACATGCTCCAGCACGGCAGTCGCCTCTCCCGCGAAGGCTGGTTCGCCATGCGTGACCAGCTCCGCAGCTTCCTGGACGAGGGCCTCGATCCGCAGCAGGCACGGGAGTCCTGGTCTGCACACGCAGGCGAGCCCCACCCCAGCCTGCTCCGAGGCGACGTCCGAGGCCCGTCCGCCCTCGAGTGGTCGAGGCACATCGTGGACGTTCGCCGTGACGCTGCCCCCGCCTACTGCGAGGACATCGCCGCTTGGGCCGCGACCGTGCTGGAAGAGGCGAGCCACCAGGTCTAGGAGAGCGCACCGAACGGCCGGGGATCGCTGCTGTCACACAGCGTGCGAGAACTTCCCCGAGGCGGTAACCTCCCGCGGCCCCAGGCGGTCGCGGAAGTTATCCACACCTACCCTCAGGCGGAGAGGCGAACCCACCGGGCCGATGTTCTCCCTGAGCAAGCGCATTGGCATCGACCTGGGCACGGCGAACTGCGTCGTCTCTGACCATGATCGCGGCATCGTGCTCGATGAGCCCTCGGTGGTGGCCATCGCGGAGCGCGACAACACGGTCGTCGCCGTCGGCAACGAGGCGCGCGCGATGATCGGGCGCCACCCCGGCTCGATCCAGGTCATCCGCCCCATGCGCGACGGCGTGATCGCGGACTACCTGATCACGGAGGCCATGCTCCGCTACTTCATCGCCGGGGTGGTAGGGCGCTTCAACGTCGTGCGGCCAGAGGTGATGATCTCGGTGCCCATCGGCGTCACCGGCGTGGAGCAGCGCGCCGTCCGCGACGCGGCCGAGGCCGCCGGCGCGAGGCGTCCCGCCCATCTCATCCCGGAACCCCTCGCCGCGGCTATTGGCGCCGAGATCCCAGTGGGCTCCCCCCGAGGGCACATGGTGGTGGACATCGGCGGCGGGCGTTCGGAGGCGGCGGTGATCTCGCTCTTCGGCGTGGTCGCCTCGGAGTCCGTTCGGGTCGCCGGCGACCGGCTGGACGACGCCATCGCGCAGTACATCAAGCGCCGCCACAACCTGGTGATCGGCGAACGGACGGCCGAGGAGGTGAAGATCGCCATCGGCTCCGCGGTGCCCCTCGACGAGGAGTTGACCGCCGGCGTCCGAGGCCGCGACCAGATCACCGGCCTGCCGAGGACCATCACGGTCCGCTCCTCCGAGGTGACCCAGGCGATCAGCGAGCACCTGGTGACGATCGTGCAGACGGCGCGCCGAGTGCTGGAGCGCACGCCTCCGGAACTGGCCTCGGACGTCATCGACCGGGGCATCGTCCTCACGGGCGGCGGGGCGCTGCTGCGCGGCATCGATGAACTCATCCTCCACGAGACCGGCGTACCCGTGCACATCGCGGAGGACCCGCTGCGCTGCGTCGCGCGGGGCGCCGGCATGGCGCTCGACTACGTCGACGTGATCTCGCGTGCCCTCCCCACGGAGGAGGAGACGCTCATCGGTGAGGCCGCTCGCTAGGCGGCATCGGAGGCGACCATGACCGAAGCCTCCGGCTCCTCCCCCACCGCCGAGGGCGCCCGCGACATCGAGGCAGGCGACGCGATCGTCGTGCGCGACCTGCGCGTGCGGCGCGGCGAGAAGGTGGTGTTGCCCGGCGTCTCCATCCGCGTCCGAGCCGGCGCGGTGACGGGGCTCCTCGGCCCCAGCGGGTGCGGGAAGTCCACGCTTATGCGCGCCATCGTCGGCGTGCAGATCGTCGAGGGCGGCGAGGTGAGCGTGCTGGGCCTGCCGGCCGGGACCGCCGAACTGCGGCGCCGCGTCGGCTACGTCACGCAGGCCCCGTCCGTGTACCCGGACCTCACCGTCGCCGAGAACCTCGCCTACTTCGCACGCGTGCTGGACGTCCCGGACACGCGCATCGACGCGAGCATCGAGGCGGTCGGCCTCCCCGAGCAGCGCGACCAGTTGGTGCAGACACTCTCCGGCGGTGAACGATCCCGGGCGTCGCTCGCGGTGGCGCTACTCTCTGAGCCGCAGGTGCTGGTGCTGGACGAGCCGACGGTCGGCCTCGACCCGCTGTTGCGCGCCGACCTGTGGCGCACGTTCCACGGTCTTGCGGCGGCGGGTACGGCGCTCCTTGTCTCCACCCATGTGATGGACGAGGCGCAGCGCTGCGACGACCTGGTGCTGATGCGCGAAGGGCGCATCGTCGCCAGTGGCTCGCCGGAAGCCCTGCTCGCGCAGGCGGGTGCCAGCACCATCGAGGAGGCATTCGTGACGCTGGCGGTGGCGCCGTGAGCGCCCGGGTCACCCTCGCGACCGCCGCGCGCATCCTGCGCCAGTTGCGGCGCGACCACCGGTCGCTGGCGATGGTGATGGTCGTGCCGGTGGTGCTGCTGGCGCTCATGCGCTGGGTGTTCCAGGGCCAGCCGGGCGCGTTCGAGCGCGTGGGCCCGCCGCTGGTCGGGATGTTCCCCCTGATCCTGATGTTCCTGGTGACCTCCATCGCGATGCTCCGGGAGCGGACGAACGGCACGCTGGAGCGCCTGATGTCCATGCCCCTCGCGAAGATCGACCTGCTGCTGGGCTACGGCCTCGCGTTCGCCCTCCTGGCGGCGCTCCAGGCCACTGTCACCGCGGCCGTCGCGTTCACGCTGCTGGGACTGGATACGCAGGGCGCGATCTGGGTGGTGGTCCTGCTCGCGATGGCGAACGCCGTCCTCGGCATGTCGCTGGGGCTGCTGGTGAGCGCATTTGCACGCTCGGAGTTCCAGGCGGTGCAGTTCATGCCGGCGGTGATCATGCCGCAGTTCCTGCTCGCCGGACTCCTCGCACCGCGCTCGGAGATGGCGAGGCCGCTCGAGATCGCCTCGGACTTCCTGCCGGTGACGTACGCCTACCAGGCACTGGCGACTGCGACCGCCACGAGCGACCTCGGCGCGTCGTTCTGGCGAGACGTGGGGGTGGTGGCGTTCGCCATCGTGCTGTCGCTGGTGCTGGGGGCGCTCACCTTGCGCCGCCGCACGCCGTAGCGCGAGGGGTCACGAGCGGTACGAGGGGCGATCGAGGCGAGGGTTAGCGGTCGCGCTGCCGCTTCAGGTGGTAGGTCATGCTCTGGAGGAACAGCACCGGGTTGATGTGCTTCAGTTCCACGCCGGGCCGGACCAGCACGCGCGCCGGGGTGTAGTTGAGGATCGCCTCCACGCCGGCGTTCACCAGCGTGTCCACCACGTCCTGCGCCACCTCCCCCGGCACAGCCACGATGCCGATGTCCACGGGCTCGTGGTCGAGGTCCTCGCG
>CAYTRA010000128.1:0-7194 GCA_964439675.1 uncultured Dehalococcoidaceae bacterium | reverse complement strand
GCCGGGCCGTCCCTCCGCCGGATGGCCAAGGCTCCCGTGCTCACGCCCCAGGGCGAGGCGGTATCGCTCGGCTCCCTCTGGCAAGAGCGTCCGGTCCTGCTGTTCCTGGTGCGCCATTTCGGCTGCCAGTTCTGCCGCGCGCAACTCGCCGACCTCCAGCATGCGCTCCCGGACATCGAGGCCGCGGGCGTGCAGCCGATCGTCATCGGCAACGGCACGCCCCTGATGGCCGAGGCGTTCGTCGAGGAGAGCGGCCTGGATGTGCCCCTCTACACCAACCCCGGCCGCGAGGTGTACGAGGCCCTGGGGGCGAAGCGGCCGGGCGTGCTCGCGTTGCTGCACCCTCGCCTGTGGTGGAACGGCCTTCGAGTCGCGCTCCGCGGGTTCTGGCCCCGCCGCACGCAGGGGGACGCCGCACAACTGGGCGGCGTGTTCCTCGTGCGGCAGGACGGGACGATGCCCTACGCCTACCGCAGCGACCTGGCCGGCGACCACCCCTCGAACGACGAGTTGCGCCGCGTGGTCCGCGAGGCCGCTCGCGCTTAGGAGCGCTAGTCCTCCACCAGCGCCGCGAGGCGTTTCGGGGCGAGCAGGCGGTAGCCGTCGCGGCAGAGCGCGTCCACCTCGCCCCAGTCCACCCGGCCGTCCAGGCGCACGCCGATCCACCCTCGATGTCCCACGTACGGTGGCCGGAAGAAGAGCGCCGGGTCGGCGGCAATGAGTTCTTCCTGCGCCTCCAGCACGTTCGCGATCCAGAGGTGCGGGAAGTGCTGGTCGTGGTGACCGTCCGGCCACAGCATGGCGAAGGGCCGCTTGCGTGCGTACCACGTTGGTGCGGCATGGCTGACGCCCTCCGTCACCTCCGGCAGCGCGAGGCAGATCGCGCGCATCTGCTCCAGGAAGTCGGTCGGCTTCGGCTTGGCCATCGGCGGTCTCGCATGGCTTGGCGAGGAGTGGTGCCCCCGGAGAGATTCGAACTCCCGACGCGCGGCTTAGGACGCCGCCGCTCTATCCCCTGAGCTACGAGGGCACTCGTGGCGCGCGTGCTCGCGCGGGGTACGTCTCAAGATTGGCAGATCGAGGCGTGCTGGGGAAGCGGCCGGGGAGTTACGCCTGGACCTTCTGGATCGGGCCGCCCGCCTCCTGCGTCAGTTTCGCCTCGTACAGCGAGACGACGGGAGGGCCTGCTAGCACGCCGGACAGGGAGCCCTGAGCGTGGCCCTTGCGGAATGCCTCGCTCTGCGTCCACGACATGAATGCCTCGCGGTCCTCCCAGGTTGAGTGCGAGATGTACTCACCCTCCGCGTCGCCCCGGAGGAGCGAGAAGTGCACGAAGCCCGGCACCTGGTCCAGGTAGGAGTCGCGCTCCGCCCAGATGCGCTCGAACTCGGCCTCCTGGCCGGCGTTCACCTTGAAGCGGTTCATGGCGATGAACATGTGCGACCTCCTCCGGATGCGCGTCCGTATCCTACCGCGCTGCCCTCGCCTGCCTCGACAGAGGGTGCCCCCTCGAACTCGCGACGGCGCCTACTGGAGCGAGAACGGCGGGTAGCGGTCCGTGCTGAGCAGGATGGCGTAGGCGTTCACCCGCCACGACCAGCGGTGGAAGCCCACGACGAACGAGTGCAGCCCCTGCGGGTAGCGTCCGGTGATGAGGATGGCGAGCCACGCGATCACGGTCACGGCGAACACCGCGATGCCGAGGAAGAACAACACGATGTAGTGCGGGATGGCCAGGAACCACTTGATGAGCGGCATCGCCCGTCCCAGGCGCCCCTCCTCCAGGTCCGCCTCGGTGATGACGTCCTGCGCATCGGTCGTGGAGGGGTACGGATCGGTCAGCAGGAAGGCGTACGCGGTGAGGCGGTAGGTGAACTGCTGCACGTACAGGCCCCATTCGAACCAGGGGCGCGGGTAGCGGTTCCGGAACAGCAACATCAGCGCGACCGCGAAGGACAGGAAGCGCACGGTGTACGAGATCAGCGTGACGAGGATCGCTATGGGAATGGCGAGCAAGAGCCGGAAGAAGACGGTCAGGCGGTCTGAACGGTCGCGATAGGTGACATCAAAACGAGCCGGGTACGCGTGCGTCGTTGTCGCCGACATGGTGCGAGCCTCTCCACCCCATCAGCCGCTGATCTGCCGGCACTCTACTGCTTCACGAGCGTGCTGGCATCGAGGCCTCTCGTGGCAACGGAAAACCGGCCTTGTCGGCCGGTTCGTCTCAATGTGCTGCCCTGTGCGCTGGAGCCTCGAAGGGTGGTGGACCTGAGGGGAGTCGAACCCCTGACCTCTGCAGTGCGATTGCAGCGCTCTCCCAACTGAGCTACAGGCCCCCGAGCCAGGGTCAGAACCCTGAACGCACAGTGTAGAGACGGACGCGCCTCAGCATCAACGAGGTTCGCCCGTTCATCGAGGGGCGCCTAGTCGAGGAGACCCGGGATCACTTCGACCACCATGCGCTGCGCCTCGATGTCCACGTCGCCGACCACGCCCTCCAGCGCCGGGATGAGCACGTCGCGCTCGCCTCTACGCCGCACGACGTAGACGTCGTTCGAGCCGGTGCGCAGGACTTCCTCCAAACGTCCGAGCTCTCGTCCGTCCGAGGTGACCACGGTCAGGCCGATGAGGTCGTGGACGTAGTACTCGCCCTCCGGCAGGTCGGGGAGCGCCTCCTCGTCGATCTCGATGAGGGCGCCGCGCAGGTCCTCCGCGGCCTCCGGGGTGGTGACGCCCGCGAACTGGATGACCGGGAAGCCTCGTGGGTACTTCACGTCTCGGATCTCGCGCAGGTCGCCGTCCACGTAGACGCGGGCGCCCTTCACCAGGCGCTCTGGGTTCTCCGTCATGGCCGTGACCTTGACGTGGCCACGCACACCCCACGGGGAGTTGATGCGGCCCACGGCCACGCGTTCGCCCTCGGACGGGTCGAGGGCCGGGGGGAGGTCGTCTGGGTCAGGCACGGTGAAGCCCGATTTCGAGGGGCCTACTCGATGCTGAGGGTGGCGCGGACGCCGGAGCGGACGGCCGCCACATGGAGCAGGGAGCGGATCGCGTTGGCGCAGCGGCCGTCGCGGCCAATGATGCGCCCCTTGTCCTCTTCGTTGACGAAGAGGTGCAGGATGACCCGGTCGCCATCGTGCTCTTCTGCCACGCGCACCTCGTCCGGGTGCTCGGCCAGGGCTCGTGCCAGGTATTCGATGAGCGCCTTCACGAGGCTATTCCGCCGATTCGGCGTCGCCCGGGGTCGCGCCCTCGTCCGGAGAGCCTTCGGTGGCGGCGGCGGCTTCAGCCTCAGCCTTCGCGGCGGCCTCAGCGGCAGCAGCCGCGCGAGCCTCCTCGGCGGCCTTCGCGGCGGCAACCTCGGCCTTGGAGGGCTTGGTCACGCGCTTCGGCGGCTCCGCCTCGATGATGCCGCGGGCGTGGAGGAGGCGGTGGACGGTCTCGGTCGGCTGCGCGCCGTTGGAGATCCAGTGCTGCACGCGGTCCGTCTTCACCTCGAAGGTGACGGGCTCGGTGCGCGGGTTGTAGTGGCCCACGATCTCCAGGAAGCGCCCGTCACGCGGTGAGTCCTTGTCCGCGACCACGATGCGGTACGACGGCTGGTGCTTCTGTCCGGTGCGGCGCAGGCGAATCTTCAGCAAGGTAGGGAGTCCTCCAGCAAGGCAGGCCGGGCGAGCCGGGAATGAACACGAGTTGGGCGAGCAGTTGTGGCTACAGCCTCTGCTACAGCCCCAGCATCTTCATGAGTCCACCGGCGCCCTTGCCGCTGGTCATGGCTTGCATCAGTTTGCGGGCATCTTTGAACTGGTTCAAGAGGCGGTTCACATCTGCCGGGGTGGTGCCAGACCCCATGGCGATGCGCTTGCGACGGGATCCGTTGATGATCTCCGGCTTTCGGCGCTCCGCCGGCGTCATGGACTGGATGATCGCCTCGCTCTGCTTGAAGTAGTCGTCAGACAGGTCCGTAGCGCCGATCTGGGCCTTGATCTGGCCTGCCCCCGGCAGCATGTCCAGCAGGCCGGAGAGCGGCCCCATCTGCTTCATCTGCTGCATCTGGGACAGGAAGTCCTCCAGGTCGAACTGACCCTTCTGCATGCGCTTCGCGACATCCTTCATGTCGCGTTCGCCCACGGCCTGCTTGGCCTTCTCCACCAGCGAGACCACGTCGCCCATGCCCAGCACGCGCGAGGCGAACCGGTCCGGGTGGAACTCCTCCAGCGCCTCCAGGCGCTCGCCGGTGGTGATGAACTTCACGGGCAGGCCGGTCACCTCGCGGACGGACAGCACGGCGCCGCCGCGCGTGTCCGAGTCCACCTTGGTGACCACGATGCCCGTGCCCTCCAGCACCTCGTGGAGTTCCTTGGCCAGGGTCACGGCCTCCTGGCCGGTCATGGCGTCCACCACGATCAGCAGTTCCGTGGGGTCCACCTCGTCCGCGAGGGCCGCGAGGTCGTCCGCGACTTCGTCGTCGAAGTTCACGATGCCCACGGAGTCCACGATGATCGCGTTCGCGCCGATCTTCGCCGCATGCTTCAGCCCGCGCGCCGCCACCTCCGAGGCCGGCGCCTCCTTCTCCTCGACGTAGGAGTCCACCTCGATGGAGCGGGCCAGCACCTGCAACTGCTCGCTGGCGGCGACGCGCTCGAAGTCCGTGGAGACCAGCAGGGGCTTCAGGCCCTCCGCCTTGAACTTCAGCGCCAGGCGGCCGGCCAGCGTGGTCTTACCTCCACCCTTAGTGCCGGTGACCATCACCTTGAGGGGGCCCGCCTCCGGTCGCAGCAGTGGCGCGTTGTTCCGGCCCAGCGTCTCCACCAGCTCGTCGTTCACGATGCCGATGACCTGCTGGCCCGGGGTGATCGACTTCAGGACCTCCTGGCCCAGCGCGCGCTCTCGCACGCGGGCGACGAAGTCCCGCACGACCTTGAAGTTGACGTCCGCTTCCAGGAGGGCGACGCGAACCTCGCGGAGCGCCTCGTCGAGTTCTTTCTCGCCGATGCGTCCCTGCGAGCCGAGGCGCCGGAAGGTGCCCTGGAGGCGGTCAGAGAGTGAGTCGAGCATGGGACATCGAGTGTAGAGCCTGGCCGTCAGGCGGGCGAGCAGTGCCCGCCCGCCTCCTGTCCGCCCGCGATGCGTCGAGGACTATGCGACATCTATGCGCGGCCACGTCTATGCGCGCGCCTCGACGCCCCAGGTCCGCACCTCACGGTCGAGGTCCAGCGGGGCGACGATCGCCTCGCTCTCGTAGCGGCCCCACTGGTCGCGCGGGACCATCCACATGATCTCGAACTCGTTCTCGTCCGGGTCCTTGCCGTAGAGCGACTTCGTGGCGCCGTGGTCGGACATGCCGGTCAGGGCGTCCAACTCCGTCAGCACGGCCGCCATGTCCCGCAGGTCCTCGATGCGCTCTACCTGCCACGCGAGGTGGTAGAGGCCCGTCGCGCCACGAGGTGGTCGAGGCGCCTCGGCGCCGCGGGCGAAGAGGCCCAGGTCGTGGTGGTTGTCGCCGCCGGCGGCGCGCAGGAACGCGGCCTGGCCGCCCATGCGCTGGATCGTCTCGAAGCCGAAGGCGCGTTCGTAGAAGTCCACGGCGCGGTCCAGGTCTCGCACATAGAGGACAGCGTGGTTCAAGCGAGCAATGGTGGACATGGTGCCTCCTCGTTCGTGACTTACTTTTAGTAAGTGTAGCACGTCCGAGGTGATGGCAAGCGTCTTTTCACGGGCAAAAAGGAGCGCGGACGCCGGCTCGAGCCATGTCGGCGTCCGCGCTGCATCGGCGCCTCGGTCCCCAGCGCCCCTCCCGCGACAGGGAGGTGAGGTCGCCTCTAAACATAATACGACGTGAAGTCGAGGTCCGGATGCTTCAGAGCGTCGGGCTCGGGCCTAGCGTCCGCCCTCGACGGCCGGAGCGTCCGAGGCGAGCCTCGCGATGGCGTCTGCCTCCATGCGGTACGCGAGCCACTCCGCCTGGTGCGCCATGCCGAGCGACTCGTAGAAGCCTCGCGCGGGGTTCCAGTCCAGCACCGACAGGTCGAGGCGCCGCCACCCGCGGTCGTGCGCGATCCGCGCGAGGGCCGCGAGCAGGGCGCGGCCGGCGCCGGTACGCCTCGCGGGCTCGGAGACGTAGAGGTCCTCCAGGTAGAGGCCGGGAGCGCCCTCCCAGGTGGAGTAGTTCGGGAAGAACAGGGCGAAGCCCACCGGGACGCCCTCGTGTTCCGCGATCACGCACTCGAAGATCGGGCGCGGGCCGAAGCCGTCGCGACGGATCGCCTCCGGAGTCAGGTGTACGCGGTCAGGCGACTCGTGTTCGAAGACGGCCAGGTCGCGGACGAAGCCGATGATGGTCTCGGCGTCCTCGGGGGTGGCCCAGCGGACGAGTGTGCGTGTGCCGTGCCCCATGTCACCGAGCATATCCGCCGCCTCTGGTACCCTCGACCTCCCGCACCTGAGAGGGCGCTCATGAACCGCCTGGCTCAAGAGACCAGCCCCTACCTGCTCCAGCACGCCGGGAACCCCGTGGACTGGTTTCCGTGGGGTGATGAGGCCTTCGAGCGCGCGCGTGCGGAGCAGAAGCCGATCCTCCTGTCCGTGGGGTACTCCTCCTGCCACTGGTGCCACGTGATGGCGCACGAGTCGTTCGAGGACCCCGAGATCGCGGCGCTCATGAACCAGGGCTTCGTGAACATCAAGGTGGACCGAGAAGAGCGCCCGGACGTCGACTCGGTCTACATGACGTTCACGCAGGCCATGACCGGCCAGGGCGGCTGGCCGATGACCGTCTTCCTCACGCCTGACCTCGAGCCGTTCTACGCCGGGACCTACTTCCCGCCCGACGATCGCTATGGCCGGCCCGGGTTCCCGAGGCTCCTCGAAAGCGTCTCGCGCGCCTGGCGCGAGGACCGCGAGGGCGTCATGAAGTCCGCGCAGGAGCTCACAGCGAAGGTCCGGGAGGCAACAGGCCGTCAGACCGAGGGCGGTATCGGCGAGGTCTCCGCGGCGACCTCGGAGGCGGCATTCCGAGCGCTGGAGCACGCCTTCGATCCGCACTGGGGAGGCTTCGGTCGTGCGCCGAAGTTCCCGCTCGCGATGACGATCGACTTCTGCTGTCGCGCCTTCGTGCGGAACAACTCCGACGAGACGCGCAACATCATCACCACGACGCTCGACGGCATGGCGCGCGGCGGTATCCACGAC
>CAYTRA010000127.1:0-7203 GCA_964439675.1 uncultured Dehalococcoidaceae bacterium | reverse complement strand
GGACATCGCCAGCACACCCAGCGAGGAGACGAGGACGCCGCCGAGGATGACTCGCTGTGCCCCCAGCCGGTCCACGAGTCCGCCGACCAGTGGCGCGGCAATCCCGCCGACCTCCGACCGCAGCGAGAACGCGAGCGAGGTGGCGGCAACGCTCCACCCGAACTCCTCCACCACCTCGTTGAAGATGGTGCCGAAGCCGTAGAAGAAAGAGGCCGCGATGATGAGGACGGTCATCGCCGCCGAGCCGACCACGATCCAGCCCTCGTAGACGTTCGGCATGAGGCGACGGAGCATGCGCTCATGCTACCCGCGCTTCCGTTAGGCGCATGCCGAAGCGGGATCAGGGCAATCCCTGATGCGATTTCCCCACAAACTCGGACGCCCGCGTTAGTATTCGCGCCGTGATGGCGGATCACATGGCGCAGAAGCCAGCGATTCTGCAGCCGCTGTTGGACGTAATGACTGCCCCGCTGGTTGCGTGGAACGCCGACGGGACACTGCTGTCATGCAGTGCGTCCTTCGCGCGGCTGCTCGACCAGACCCCGGTGGACATCGCGCGACGCGGCCGCCTTGAGATCGTGCACCCTGACGACCGCGCCGAGGAGCAACGCCGCATCGAGGCGCGACGCGCCGGCGACGCGTCTGCCTGGCGAGGGCGCATCCGCTTCATGACCCGCGCCGGGCGCGTGGTGCGCGCGGACGTGCGCATCGCCCCCCTCCCCCTGGAGGACGGGACCACGGGCGACCTGGTGGAGTGCCTGGGCACCGGCGAGCGGGCCGAACTCTCCCAGATGCTGGACGAGCAAGCCTCCCAGTACGCCGACCTCTTCGACCAGATCAGCGAGGCGATCTACTCGCTGGACGGACGCGGCGCGATGCTCACGGCCAACCACGCCGCGGAGCGCCTCTTCGGTCGCACGCTGGAGGAGCTCCAGCGGACGCCGATGAGCGAGGTCCTGGGCCGGGAGGAGCGTCGAGGCGCGGACAACCTGCGTGACCAGTTCGTCACGGGCGAGCGGGTGCCTCGACGTATCGAGTTCCAGATCCGACGCCCGGACGGCGAGGTCCGGTGGGTCAGCGGCTCGCTGCTGATGCTCGCGGACCCGAATGGCGGGCTGGCGCGGTCCTGGATGGTGGCGCGCGACATCACCGCCCTGAAGCAACGCGAGGAAGAACTGGCCCAGACCGCCGAGGAGGCGCGCCGACAGGCCAAGATCGACCCCCTCACCGGCCTCGGCAACCGCCGGGCGTTCGATGAGGCATGGGAGATCTGCGGCGCCGTGGCGCAGGCGGGCCAGCAGACCGTCATCTTCGTGCTGGACCTGGACGAACTGAAGAAGGTCAATGACCTCGGCGGCCACGCGCTCGGCGACGACGCGATCCGGGCCGTCGGCGCGGCGCTGGTGAAGCGCACGCGCGAGAACGACCGCGTCTACCGGATCGGCGGCGACGAGTTCGTCGTGCTGGTGTCCGGCGTGGCCCCGGAGGTCGTCGCCGCCCGACTGCGCGAGGGCATCCCCTTCGACGGCCCCGTGCCGGAACTGCGCGCGTCAGTCGGCTGGGCCATCCTCGGCCTGGAGACGGACGACCCCGGCGAGGCGTTCCGCCTGGCGGACGGACGGATGTACGAGGTCAAGCGCGTACATCGAGCGTCCACCCGCTCCTAGCGGCGCGCGAGTTCCTCGGCGGGATCGAACCCGTCCCCAATCCCCGCGAGGCAGAGCACGAGCCAGTCGATGACGGCGAAGACGAACCCGATCGCGCCGCCCACGACCGCCGCCACCACGCCGCCCAGCACCCCGTAGACGCCCACGATGTACAGCGCGACGACCAGCATGTTGCCCAGACCGGCCAGCCCGCCCTCGTCCGTCAGGCCGAAGGGCACGCTGGCCACGACGAATACGATGACCACCACCAGCACCAGCAGCGCCGAGCGCACCCCGCCGGCGATGCCTCGACGCAGCGCGACGTCCAGGGTGTGCACGCGTACGTCACGTAGCGCCCACTCGGTACCGGCGACGCTGGCGGCCCACAGCAGGGCGAACAGCCCGAGGCCAAGGACGGTGTTGAGGTCGCCCAGGCTCTCCACGCCGCCGTTGCGGTAGGCGAGCAGCACGCCCACGACCACCAGCGTCCCCGCGTGGAACGTGCCGAGGGCGAACGCGAACCGTCTTGGCCCCGTCCGTCGCAGCGCCGGAGCGTCCTCAGCCATGCGCCAGCACCACCGCGAGGCCGAGCACGACGCCGCCGAGGATGCCCGTGGCCGCGTACCAGGCGGCGAGCCGCCCCGATTCCACGGTCGCGAGTGAGTGTCCAGCCACCACGAACGTCCTCACGGCGGAGGCCAGCAGCAGCACCAGCACGACCGCGAGTTTCGCGACCAGCGTCCGGCCCCAAGCGGAACTCGGATCCGGCAGGCCTTCGCCAAGCGCGGCGATGTTGCCCACGCCGGTCGCGACGATCACGCCGAGCGCGCCCCATTGCCACCGCTCCGCGCTGCCGACCAGCGACTCCACCACCTCTGGCGCCGGCCGCGCTCGGATCACCAGCGCGAGGGCAACCGGCGCGCCAACGACGACCGCCGCGGCCAGTACGTGGAGCAGGCGGACGGCCAGGGACGCATCGAAGTCCACGTTCGGCCTCCCGGCCCCTCGTGCCCGCGGGTGGCGGCGCGGCGCGCCTCGACGTCACGGTAGCAGCGCCGCTGTGCGCCTCGGATGGCGGAAGGCCGGGGTGCGGTGTGGCGGAAACCCATGATTGACGGTGATTACGAACTAAGCGTAAGGTGGACACGAACTAGTTTGTGTACAAAGTACGCAAACTACGAGGTCGCCTCCCTGCCAAGAGGACGCAGACGCAGGTCGACCCCCGCAGGTGAGGATCACATGACCACTGCTACCACCTTCCCCGTCGCGCAGTTGCAGTGCGAGACGGACACCGGTATCGAAACCGTCCCGCTGTCACAGGAAGCCTCGTTCGGCTCGTGGCAGCCGAGCATTCCCGAGCGCTACTGGAGCATGGACGCGGACGAACTGAGCCGCCGCATCCGCGCCGCGCGCGAGACGCTGGGCGACCAGGTGGTCGTCCTGGGCCACCACTACCAGCGCGAGGACATCATCCAGTTCGCGGACGAGCGAGGTGACTCGTTCGCCCTCGCCCAGTACGCGGCCAGCCGCGATGACTCGAAGTACATCGTCTTCTGCGGGGTGCATTTCATGGCGGAGGCCGCGGACATCCTGCGCGCCGACCACCAGCGAGTGATCCTTCCGAACATGGAGGCCGGCTGTTCGATGGCGGATATGGCGAGCGAGCCGGACGTCTGGAACGCCTGGCGCGAACTCGGCGACTTCTTCGGCGGCACGGACGACATCATCCCCGTCACCTACATGAACTCCGCCGCCAGCCTGAAGGCCTTCTGCGGCGCCAACGGCGGCGTGGTCTGCACGTCCTCCAACGCCACGAAGGTCCTCGAGTGGGCGTTCCAGCGAGGCAAGCGCGTCTTCTTCTTCCCGGACCAGCACCTGGGCCGCAACACCGGCCACGCCATGGACATCCCGCTGGAGGAGATGGTGCTGTGGGACTGGCGCGCCCCGGCCGGCAGCCTGGGCCGCGCGACGCCCGAGCAACTGGAGCGCTCGCGCATCATCCTGTGGCAGGGCCACTGCTCCGTGCACCAGCGCTTCTCGCTGGCGCAGATCGAGCAGGCCCGCGCCCAGTACCCGGACGTGAAGATCGTCGTGCACCCGGAGTGCCGGTACGACGTGGTGCAGGCGGCCGACGCCAATGGCTCCACCGCCTTCATCGCGAAGTACGTCGCCGAGGCGCCCGCCGGCTCCGTCATCGGCGTGGGCACGGAGATCAACCTGGTCTCCCGCCTGGCCAAGGAGAACCCGGACAAGACCGTCTTCTGCCTGGACCCGGTGGTCTGCCCCTGCTCCACCATGTACCGCGTCCACCCCGCCTACCTCGCATGGGTGATGGAGTCCCTGGTCGAGGGCGAGGTGGTGAACGAGATCGTGGTCCCGGAGGCGCAGCGGCACGACGCGAAGGTCGCCCTGGAGCGGATGCTCGCCCTCAAGTAGCGCCGAGGCGAACTGACCGCCCTCGTCGGGCGCAGCACCGCACGGAGGGCTCGTGTCCGACTTCCGCTTCGAGGCCCGTTACCCACTGCGCCACACCGACTCCTTCGGAGGCACGCCCTTCGTGCACGGCGGCGTCCTGCTGGCCCTCACGGAGATCGCCCTCGACGCCTACGACCGCGAGGCAGGCGTGCCCAGCCATCGAGACGTGCTGCGGTTCCAGGCGTCGTCGGAGGTGCGCTACCGCTCGCCGTTGCGGTGGGACGACGAGGCCGTCGTCCGGCTGCGCTGCACCGCCCTCCGCCCGGGCCGCCTGACCTTCGAGGCCGAGGTCGCCGCCGCCTCGGACGGCCGCTTGGTCGCGCAGTTCACGCACCGTTACGTCACGGTGAACGCCCAGACCGGCGCGCCGGAGGTGCCCCACGACTGGGACGCCATCGTGCGGGCGATCTCGGCGTATGACACGGGGGTCGAGGTCGCCCAGGGGCTGGAGAGCCCTCGATGACCTCGCCCGCTGCCGCCCCGCGCGAGTACGACCTCATCGTCGTCGGCTCAGGCATTGCCGGGCTGTACGCCGCGCTACAGGCCCGCGAGGCGGGCGCGAGCGTCCTCGTCGTCACGAAGGGCGGCATCGATGAGGCGAGCACGAGGTACGCGCAGGGCGGCATCGCCGCCGCCGTGGGCCCGGACGACTCCCCCGAGGATCACCTGCGCGACACCATCGAGGCGGGCGCGGGCCTGGTGGACGAGGAGGCGGCGCGCATCCTCTGCTTCGAGGCCGCCGACCGCGTCGCGGACCTCGTGCGCTACGGGGTGCACTTCGACTCCTCGAACGGCGAGGTGGCGCTGGGGCGGGAAGCGGCGCACTCGCGCTCGCGCATCCTGCACGCGCGAGGTGACGCGACGGGCCTCGAGATCGAGTTGTCGCTCTCCTCGCTGGCGCGGCGCGAGATCACGATCCTCGAACACACGCTGGCGAACCGCATCCTCGTGGACGGCGGCGCCGTCGCGGGCGTCGAGGTGTTCGCGAGCGGCCGCCACCGCACGTTCCTCGCCCCCACGGTGGTCCTCGCGACTGGCGGGGCGGGGCAGATGTACCGCACCACCACGAACCCCGTGGTCTCGACCGGGGACGGCGTGGCGCTCGCCTACGAGTGCGGCGCCGAGGTGATGGACATGGAGTTCACCCAGTTCCACCCGACCGCCCTCGTCCTACCGGGCCGCCCGGTGTTCCTCATCTCGGAGGCCGTGCGCGGCGAGGGCGCGCTGCTCTTCAACGCGCGCGGCGAGCGCTTCATGCCGAAGTACGACGCGGAGCGGGCGGAACTGGCCCCTCGCGACGTGGTGGCCCGCGCGGCGTTGCGGGAGATGCTGGAGACCGGCGCCGACCACGTACTCCTCGATGTCACCTCCCACGAGGCGGGCTGGCTGGCCGCGCGCTTCCCGCAGATCTACGCCCGCTGTCAGGAGTCGGGGCTGGACATGGCCCACGACCGCATCCCCGTCTCGCCCGCCGCGCACTACACGATGGGTGGCGTCCGCACGAACACCTGGGGCGAGACCACCGTCCGAGGCCTCTTCACCGTCGGCGAGGCCGCCTGCACCGGCGTCCACGGCGCGAACCGGCTCGCCTCGAACTCGCTCCTGGAGACCGTCGTCTTCGCGCACCGAGCGGTGGAGCGCCTCCTGCGTCCGCCCTCGCCGCTGCCACCTCCGCCGGCGCCGACGGTGGACCCGTGCGTCCTCGGCGAACCCGAGCCGGACGGCGGCGCGCCGGCGACGGCCGCGGTAAAGGAGTTGATGTGGCGCGAGGTCGGCATCGTGCGGACGGGCGACGGCCTGGCGCGCGCTGCCTCGACGCTGCGTCGCTGGGCTGCGAGCATCCCGGAGCCACGTGACCGCGAGGGCTACGAGTTGCGCTCGATCGTCACGTGCGCGCGGCTGGCCTCGGAGGCCGCGCTGCTGCGACAGGAGTCGCGCGGCGCGCACTACCGCACGGACCATCCCGCGCCCTCCGAGGCGTGGCGACGCCACATCGTGTTCCGCAAGCCGGAAGGGACCGCCTGATGCCGGAGCGTCTGCCCGTGCCGCCCCCACCGCCCGACGCTGTCGCGCTCATCATCGCGGCCGCACTGGACGAGGACCGCGCCGCCTTCGACGTGACCACGCGGGCGACCGTGCCCCCGGACCAGCCGGGCGAGGCGACGGTGCTCTACAAGCAGGCCGGCGTGGTGTGCGGCCTGGACGTGATGGCCGCCGTCTTCCAGCAGGTCTCCGGCGAGATCGAGGTCTCCTCGACCTTCCAGGACGGCGACTACGTGGAGGCCGGCACGGAGGTCGCGGAGATCGTGGGGCCGCTGGCGGCGATCCTCTCAGGCGAACGCGTGGCCCTGAACCTCATCCAGCGCATGTCCGGCATTGCCACGCTGGCGCGCGACTACGTGGCCGCCGCTGCGGCGGGCGGCAGCGCCCGAGTCGTCGACACCCGCAAGACCACCCCGGGCCTGCGCGCCATCGAGCGCTACGCCGTGCGCGTGGGCGGCGCCTACAACCACCGCAACACGCTGGAGGACGGCGTCCTCATCAAGGACAACCACATCGAGGCCGCCGCCCAGCGCGAGGTGGACCTCGCCGGCGTCATTGCCCTCGCGCGGTCGGGCGCGGCCCACACCGTGCGCATCGAGGTGGAAGTGACCGACGCAGAGATGGCCCGCGAAGCCATCGAGGCGGGCGCGGACGTGATCCTGCTCGACAACATGACGCCAGAGGAGATGCGGGCCGTCGTCGCGGAGCATCGAGGGAACCCCTCGTCGCCCCGCGTGCTGTTCGAGGCGTCGGGCGGCATCACCCTCGCGACGATCGCGGAGGTCGCCTCGACGGGCGTGGACCTCATCTCCAGCGGTGCGCTGACGCACTCGGCGCCTGCGCTCGACATCTCGCTGGACGTCCGGCCCGGGTAGACCGGCGGGGTAGGCTACGCGCGCAACTCACGGAGCCCGCTCATGCTGCCCGTCCGCCACCTCCGCGTCCCCCTCGCCGCAATCGCCCTCGCGATCCTCGTAGCACTCGTCCCCACCTCGCTGTCCGCGCAGGAGCCAACGGCGGGCACGATGGTGATCGAGGT
>CAYTRA010000126.1:0-7266 GCA_964439675.1 uncultured Dehalococcoidaceae bacterium | reverse complement strand
GTGTCGATCACGACACCCACGACGATGAGCAAGCCCGTGGCGCTGATCTGCAGCGCCTGCACGTTGGTGACTCGCGTGGCCAGGAACGGCAGCACCGCGATGAAGCCCAGGAAGATGGCGCCGCCCCAGGTGATCCGCACCAGCACGCGGGTGATGTACTCCTGCGTGGGCCGGCCGGGACGGATGCCCGGGATGAAGCCGCCCTGCCGTTGCAGGTTCTCCGCCAGGTTCTGGTTGCTGAATACAACCATTGTATAGAAGAACGTGAATCCGACCACCAGCACGAAGGTGCCGATCCAGTAGAGCGCGCCCGTCGGCGAGAACGCCGCCTCCAGGAAGCTGGAGGTGTTCGCGATCCAGCCCACGTCCGCCGTCTCACCGAAGAACTGGAAGAACAGCGGCGGGAAGATCATGATCGAGGTGGCGAAGATCAGCGGGATCATGCCTGCGGTGTTCACACGCAGCGGGATGTGGCTCTGCCCCTGCTGCCGGTAGAGACGGCCGCCTCGGAAGCTCGACCTCGCGTACTGGACCGGGATGCGGCGCTGCGCCTCCTGGAACAGGACGATGAGGGCCACCACCGCCAGCGCGATCACCGTCAGCAGCACCAGGCCCGTGATCGCCGCGCCCGTGCCCGTCAGCACGCCACGCCCCACGATGCCCGGTAGCCCCGCGACGATGCCGCCCAGGATGATGATCGAGATGCCGTTGCCGATCCCCTGCTCGGAGATCAGTTCACCCAGCCACACCAGGAACATGGTCCCGGCCACCATCGAGAAGATCGTGGCGATGGTGGGCAGCGCGTTCTCGCCCGTGAAGCCCACGTTACTGATGCCGCCCAGCTGCTGGATCAGGATCAGCTGCGCGTAGCCCTGGAAGGCCGCCAGCGGCACCGTCATGTAGTGCGTGTACATCTGCACCTTCTGGCGGCCGGCCTCACCCTCTTGCGAGAGCGCCTGCAGGCGCGGCACCAGCGGCGTCGCCAGCTGCATGACAATGGTCGCCGTGATGTACGGGTACACGCCGAGCGCCGCGACCGACAGGTTCTGCAGCGCGCCGCCGGAGAAGATGTTCAGGAACCCCAGCACCGCGTTGCTGTCGAACGTCTGCTGCAGACGCTCGCTGTCCACGCCCGGGACCGGGACGTGCGCGACGAAGCGGAAGACCAGCAACATGCCCAGCGTGAAGAGGATCTTCGCGCGGACGTCCGCCTGCCCAAACGCCTCGATCCCCGCCTGCAACAGGCGGGGTCGAGCGCTGGTGTCGCGTCGCTGCTGGCCTCCGGCGAGCGCCATTCCCTAGTTCCCCTCGGCCTTGCGGCGGTGCACGCGGTTACGAGGCGTCCGGTCGGCGGGGGCGGTCTCTTCCACCGTACCGCCAGCGGCCTGGATCGCCGCCTTCGCGCTCTCAGAAATGCGAGGAGCCTTCACCGTCAGCGCGTGGCCCAGGTCGCCGCGCGCCAGCACCTTGTAGGGCTGGTTCGCGTCGTCCAGCAGGCCGGCCGCGGCCAGGGAGTCCCCGTCCACCGTTGCGCCCGCCTCAAAGCGGTCGTTCAGCGTGCCCAGGTTGATCGCCAGGAACTCCACCCGCGTCGGGTTCTTGAACCCGCGCAGGTGCGGCGTCCGGCGCACCACGGAGATCTGGCCGCCCTCGAACCCGGGGCGGACCGATCCGCGCTTCTTCTGGCCCTTCTGGCCGCGCGCCGCCGTGCGGCCCCAGCCAGAGGCAACGCCGCGGCCCACCCGCTTGCGCGAGTGCTTGGCGCCGTCTGGCTGCCGGAGCGTGTGCTGGTCCACTACTGGACCTCCTCAACCGTCACCAGGTGACGGACCTTGTCGATCATGCCGCGGATGTCCCGCGTGTCCGGCTGCTCCACCTGGTGGTTCAGGCGCTTCAGGCCCAGGGCCCGCACCGTCGCCTTCTGGTCCTTGGAGTAGCCGATCGCGGACTTCGTCCAGGTGATGCGCAGATTCGCCATCTTCCGGACCCCTTATGCCCCGGCCGGGGCCGCAGCCGCAGCCAGCCGCGCCTTGCGCACCTGGTCCGGGTTCCGCAGGCCCTTCAGGCCGTCGATGGTGGCGCGCACCACGTTCACCGCGTTACGCGAGCCATACGTCTTGGTCAGGATGTCCGTGACGCCCGCCGCCTCCATGACGGCGCGCACCGCGCCACCCGCGATCATGCCCGTGCCCGGCCGCGCCGGGCGCATCAGGACCTGCGTGGCCTTGAAGTGGGAGATCGTGTCGTGCGCGATCGTCCCCTCGTTCATCGGCACCCGGAACATCGTCCGGCGCGCCACCACGCCGCCCTTGCGGATCGCCTCCGGCACCTCGTTGGCGCGGCCCATGCCGAAGCCCACGCGGCCCTGGCCGTCCCCCACCACCACGATGGCCGTGAAGGAGAAGCGGCGTCCGCCCTTCACCACCTTGGCCACGCGGTTGATGTAGACGACCTTCTCGATGAACTCGGGGCCGTCGTCCTCTTCGCCGCGCCGGCGGTCGCGACGCGGACCGCGGTTCTGGTCGCCGCGCGGCCCGCGGCCACCGCCGCGGCGGCCACCTTCCTGCGCTTGCACCATCAGAACACCAGTCCTTCCTCGCGCGCCGCCTCGGCCAGTTCCTTCACGCGACCCGCGTACCGGAACCCGCCGCGGTCGAACACCACGGACTCAACGCCCGCGGCCTTCGCACGCTGCGCCACCAGCGCGCCCACCTTGCGGGCCAGCGCGCTCTTGGTCTCTTCGCTGCTCCGCAGGTCCTGCTCCACGTCGGACGCCGCCACCAGGGTGCGCCCGGCAGCGTCGTCAATGACCTGCGCGTAGATGTGCTGGTTGGAGCGGAACACCGCCAGCCGAGGGCGCTCCGGCGTGCCGGCAACCTTGCGCCGGACGCGACCGTGCCGCCGAGTGCGGGCCGCCTGCCTGGTCTTGATAGCCGACATCATCGGCCCTTCGTCTTCCCGGCCTTCAGCCGGACCACCTCGCCGCGGTAGCGGATGCCCTTGCCGTGGTACGGCTCGGGCGGGCGCACGCGCCGGATCAGGGCGGCCTGCTGCCCCACCACCTGCTTGTCAATGCCCTCCACGTGGACCTGCGTGTTGTTCTCCACCGTGATCGAAGCGCCCTCGAGCGGCTTCATCTCCACCGGGTGGGAGAACCCCACGGACAGCACCAGCGTGGAACCCTGCATGGTGGCGCGGTAGCCCGTGCCCTGCAGTTCCAGCGTCTTGCGGAAGCCTTCCGTCACGCCCTGGACCATGTTGGCCAGGCAGGAGCGCGTCAGGCCGTGCAGCGCGCGCGTGTCCGGCTTGTCGTCCGGGCGCGTCACCACCACCTCGCCGTCCGCCACCGTGACGCGGACGTCCTCGTGGACCTGCCACTGCAACTGACCCTTCGGGCCCTTCACCGTGACGGTGGAGCCTGCCAGGGACACGTCGACCCCGCCTGGGATCGAGATGGGTGCTTTACCTACTCGCGACATCGCCCGGCCTACCAGACGTAACAGAGCACTTCGCCGCCGATCTTGCGACGCCAGGCCTCGCGGCCGGACATCACACCCTGCGACGTGCTCATGATCGCGACCCCCAGGCCACCAAAGACCCTCGGGATCTCCTGCTTGCTCACGTACACGCGCAGGCCCGGCCGGGAGACCCGGCGGATGCCCGTCAGCACGGCCTTGCGGTCCGTCGCGTACGTGATGTCCAGCTTCAGGTAGTTCCGCGGGCCCTCGGTCACGTCCGAGATGCCACGCAGGAAGCCTTCCTGCTGGAGCACTTCCGCCACGGCCCGCTTCACCTTGGACGTAGGCACCTTGACCTCGTCGTGGTTCGCGGATGCCGCATTGCGGATGCGCGTGAACATGTCTGCCAGCGGATCGGATGTCGTCATCCGCGACGCCTGCCTTCCTCCGTGTGTTTCGGTCTGTCTAGCGAGCCCAGCCGACTACCACGAAGCCTTCTTCACGCCCGGGAGCATTCCCTGGCGCGCCAGTTCCCTGAACACAATGCGCGAGACACCAAAGTCCCGCATGTACGCCCGAGGGCGCCCCGAGACCTTGCAGCGGTTCACCAGCCGCGTGGGGCTGGAGTCCCGCGGGATCTTGTACAGACGCTTGTACGCGTCCATCTTCGCCTCGTCAGAGGCGTTCGGGTCCTTGATGATCGCCTGCAGTTCCTGCCGCTTCGCGGCGTACTGTTCGATCAGGTGTTCGCGCTGCGCGTTGCGGGCGAGCTTGGATTCTTTCGCCATCTGACCCTACTTCTTCACGAACGGCATGCCGAGGAGTTCCAACAGCCGCTTCCCCTCCGCGTCAGTGCGAGCGGAGGTCACAATGTTCACCTGGAGCCCGCGCACCCGGTCCACGTCGTCAAACGACAGTTCCGGGAAGATCAGCTGCTCCGTCACGCCCAGCGAGTAGTTGCCGCGGCCGTCGAACGCCTCGTCCGGCACCCCGCGGAAGTCACGGATGCGGGGCAGGCCGGCGGACATCAGCCGGTCCAGGAACTCCCACATGTGGGCGCCGCGCAGCGTCACGGCCACGCCGATCGGCATGCCCTCCCGCAGCTTGAAGTTGGAAATCGCCTGCTTGGAGCGGCGGACAAACGGGCGCTGGCCGGTGATGGCAGCCACGTCCTTCGTCGCCGCCTCCACCGCGTTCGCGTTCTCCACCGCCTCGCCCAGGCCCACGTTCACGGAGATCTTGGTCACCGTGGGGATCTGCATGACGTTCCGGTAGCCGAACTCCTGGCGCAGCTGGTCAGCCACCGTCTCCCGGTAGCGCTGCTGCAGGCGCGGCTTGATGTTGGCTTCTGCGGCGGGCATTAGTCGATCGCCTCACTGCACTTCTTGCAGACGCGGACCTTGCGGCCATCCTCCAGCAGGCGGAAGCCGACGCGCGTGGGGTTCCCACACGAGCGGCACACCACTGCCAGGTTGGCCAGCTGGATCGGCGCCTCCATGTCGATGATGCCGCCGGGCTGCTGTGGCCCGCCGGAGCGGCGGTGCTTCTTGATCATGTTGATCCCGGTGACGATGGCCCGGCCGTCCGAGCCCAGCACCTGGCGCACCTCGCCACGGCGGCCCCGGTCCTTGCCGGCCATCACCTGGACCTGGTCGTTGCGCTTGATCTTCGCGGCCACTAGAGCACCTCCGGCGCCAGCGAGATGATCCGCATGAACCGGGAGTCGCGCAGTTCGCGCGCCACCGGCCCAAAGATGCGCGTCCCCCGAGGGTTGCCCTGCCGGTCGTTCACCAGCACGGCCGCGTTCTCGTCAAAGCGGATCACGGAGCCGTCCGCGCGCTGCACTGGCTGCGTGGTCCGCACCACCACAGCGCGCACTACGTCCCCTGCCTTCACGTTGCCGTTCGGCTGCGCTTCCTTCACGGTCGCGACAATGATGTCGCCCACCGTGGCGTAGCGCCGCTTGGAACCGCCCAGCACGCGGATGCAGAGGATCTCGCGCGCGCCGGAGTTGTCGGCGACCTTGAGCCGGGACTCCTGCTGGATCATCTAGTTTGTCCCCTGCTCCTCAGCGTCAGCACCACTCGCGCCAGCAGCACCGTCGTCGCCGTCGGTGGCCTCGGCCGACGAGTCGGCCTCGTCCTCCACCGCTCGCGAGGCGGACCGCTGCACTTCCTCCACCAGCGACTGGTCGATCGCCTCCGGCGCCACCTGGGCCACCTCGCGCTCCGTCAGGATCTCCACCAGCCGCCAGCGCTTGGTCTTGCTGGTCGGCCGGGCCTCCTCGATGCGCACCAGGTCGCCCAGCGACGCCGAGTTCGCCTCGTCGTGCGCGTGGTACTTCTTCGTGCGGCGGATGACCTTGTGGTAGAGCCGGTGGCGCGCGGCGCGCTCCACGGACACCACAATGGTCTTGTCGTTCTTGTCCGACACCACCGTGCCGACCCGCGACTTGCGGTTGACCGTACGTTCTTCGGCCATCACTCAGTCCCTACTTGCCCGTCACCCGTGGTGACGGTGCTACTCGGTGGCGGCGCCGGAACGGCGCTCGTGCAACAACGTCTTGATCAGCGCCACGCGGCGCCGGGCCTTCTTCACCTGGCTGTTGTCCGCCAGCTGGCGGGTGGCAGCCTGGAATCGGAGCCGGAACAGCGCCTCGTGGGCCTGGTCCAACTCCTTCTGCAGCCCGTCTGCAGACTGCTCGCGGAGTTCGCGGACTTCCTGCTGGCTCACTGGTAGACCTCCTCGCGGGCGATCACCTTCGTGTCCAGCGGCAGCTTGTGGTGCGCCTTGCGGAACGCCTCTCGAGCGCGGTCCTCCGGCACGCCGGCCACCTCGAAGAGCACGCGGCCGCGGCGGACCACGGCGACCCACCGGTCGTTCGCGCCCTTACCGCCACCCATGCGGACTTCCACCGGCTTCTTGGAGACCGGCTTGTCCGGGAAGATGCGGATCCACACCTTGCCGCCACGACGCAGCGTGCCGGTGATGGAGCGCCGAGCGGCCTCGATCTGTCGCGAGTCCACCCAGCCGCTGGTCTGCGCCTGCAGGCCGAACTCGCCGAACACCACGGAGTTGCCTCGCGTGGCCGCCCCGCGCATCTTGCCCCGCATCTGCTTGCGGTACTTCGTCCGTCGCGGCATCAGCATGGCGTTACTCCCCGCCCTCGACGGCCGTCACGAACAGCGGGTTGGTCTCGTCCGTGACCTCGCCCTTGTTGATCCAGCACTTCACGCCGATGACGCCGAACGTCGTCCGCGCTTCCGCCTGGCCGAAGTCGATGTCGGCGCGCAGGGTGTGCAGTGGCACCTGGCCCTGCAGCTCCTGCTCCATGCGCGACATCTCGGCGCCACCCAGGCGGCCGCCGATCTTGATGCGGCAGCCCAGCGCGCCTCGCTGCATCGTGCGCTGCACGGACTGCTTCATCGCGCGCCGGAAAGCGACGCGGCGCTCCAGCTGGTCTGCGACCGAGCGCGCCACGAGGTAGGCGTCCAGCTCCGGCACGCGGACTTCCTCGATGTTGAGGCGCACGCGCTTGTCCGTCGCCGCCTGCAGCAGGTTGCGGAGCATCTCCGCGTTCTGCCCGCCGCGGCCGATGACGATGCCCGGCTTCGCCGTGTAGACCGTCATCGTGATCTGGTTCGCGTTGCGCTCCACCGCGATGCGGGACACGCCGGCGTCCGGCAGCGTCCGCATGATCAGGTCACGGAGACGCTTGTCCTCTAGCGCCAGCTCGGCGTACTGGGTGTGGGTGGCGAACCACTTGGACTGCCAGTCCTTCGTGACGCCGACCCGGAACCCGTACGGG
>CAYTRA010000125.1:0-7289 GCA_964439675.1 uncultured Dehalococcoidaceae bacterium | reverse complement strand
CCAGCGTTCATCGGGTGAACACCCGCACCCTTACGCCCGCCTTACACCGCTGCTCGCTACCCTCCGCGTCACAGAAGCGGGGATGACTATGCGCGTGCTCATCGTGGAGGACGAACGCGACCTGTCGGCGGCCGTCGCGCGGGGCCTCCGCCGGGACGGCATCGCTGTGGACGAGGCGCACGACGGCGAGGACGGCCTGGAGAAGGCGCTCGTCAACGGCTACGACGTCGTCATCCTGGACCGCGACCTCCCCCGCCTCCACGGGGACGAGGTCTGCCGCCGTCTGCGCGCCGAGGGCGCCGAGGGCAATGGGGGCATCGAGGCGCGCGTGATCATGCTCACCGCCGCCGCGGAGATCTCGGATCGCGTGGACGGCCTGAATCTCGGCGCGGACGACTACCTCGCCAAGCCGTTCGCCTTCGAGGAGTTGCGCGCCCGCGTCCACGCACTCGCCCGACGGAGCGGCCCCGCGCGCCCGCCCGTCCTCGAGCGCGCCGGCCTGCGCCTCGACCCCGCCACGCGCACCGTCACCCGAGAGGGCGTCACCATCGACCTCACGCCCAAGGAGTTCGGCGTGCTGGAGGAGTTGCTGCGCGCGGACGGCGCCGTCGTGAGCGCGGAGGCACTGCTGGAGCGGGTCTGGGACGAGAACACCGACCCGTTCAGCAACGTCGTGCGCGTCACGGTGATGACGCTGCGCAAGCGCCTGGGCGACCCGCCCGTGGTCCACACCGTCGTCGGCGCTGGCTACCGGGTTTAGAGGGCGCGCGATGGGCACGATCCGCTTCCGGCTCACGTTCTGGTACGCCGCGCTTTTCGCCCTCGCGGGGATCGCGCTGCTCGCGCTGGTCTACCTGCTGGTGGAGCGCCAGTTCCCGGAACACGACCCGGGCTTCGTGGAGCGCGTCAGCGGCCGTCCCGGCATGCAGGCGCAACGAGGCGTCCTCGAGTCGCTCGGCTTCTTCGAACCGTCGGACCGCGGCCCCGGGCCCCGCGAACCCGTCGGCGACCGGGGCCGAGCCGCCGTGGTCGACTTCGTCGAGGCGGGCCGGCAGGAAGCGCGCGACCAGGCGTTGGACACGCTGCTCGCCCAGTCGTCGGTCGGCCTCGGCGTCATGCTCGTGCTGGCGGTGGGGGCGGGATGGGTCGTATCCGGGCGCATGCTCCGCCCCGTCAGCAACATCACCAGCACCGTCCGCCGCATCGATGGCGAGCGCCTGGACGAACGCGTCGCGCTGGACGGCCCTCGCGATGAACTCAAGGAACTGGCGGACCAGTTCGACGCCATGCTCGACCGCCTGGACGAGGCGTTCCGGGCCCAGCGCGAGTTCGTCGCGAACGCGTCGCACGAGCTACGCACGCCGCTGGCGGTGATGCGCGCGGAACTGGACGTCACCTTCGGCAACACCCTCGACAACGTGGAGGCGTCCCCGGAGGAAGTGCGCGCCTCGGCGGACGTGCTGCGCCGGGCAGTGCAGCGCTCGGAGGCGCTGATCGCGGCGCTGCTGACGCTGGAGCGTGCGGACGCCCCTCGGACGGCTTCCACGCCGCTGGACCTCGCGGAGCGCGCCGCCGGCGTGCTGGACCAGCACGTCGCCCGCGCCACCGAGGCGGGCGTGGAGGTCCGGCGCGACCTGCGCCCCGCGCCGGTCGCCGGCGATCCGGTGCTGCTGGAGCGCATGGTGGAGAACCTCGTGAGCAACGCGCTCGCCTACAACATCCCGGCTGGCGGCTGGCTCGAGGTGACGACCGCCGTCGAGGGCGACCACACGGTCATCCGCGTCGCGAACAGCGGGCCGCCCGTTCCCCCGGAGTCCGCGGACGCCCTCTTCGAGCGCTTCCGTCGAGGCGACCCGTCCCGCAGCCGCGAGACCGGCGGGCACGGCCTCGGCCTGGCCATCGTCCGCGCCGTCGCCCGCCACCATGGCGGGGACGCCTCGGCGACCGCGCGGGTCGAGGGCGGTCTCGTCGTCGAGGTGGCCCTGCCGAGGGCGTGACGTCCCGCCTCGATCCCTCGCGTCGACGGCGCAGTCTCGTCACCTTCGGGAGCCTTCGATGCGATGCAACGCCATCGGAACTCTGGCCTGTGGACTGTGATGCGCAGCCGACCGTGGGCGTCGTGCACTTCGTGGACGATGAATGAGGCGGCGTCGGCGTGATGACCGGAGATGGGGATGGTTCGCAGCAAGGCAGAGGCAGAATCCGGCCCGGAGTTCCAGGTGATCTTCCGGGGTGATCCAATGGAGCCACAGGCGACCGTGGCGCCGGAGGGCAACGTCACCTTCGTCATCCAGAACAGCAGCACCGAACCGCACGACTTCGCCCTCGTCGGCCTCGCGGACGGCGACACCAGCGCGCCCGCCGTGGACGAGCCGCTGGAGGAGGAGCACATCTCCGTCGTCGGGCGGGTGATGGGCATCGAGCCGGGCACAGCGGAGAGCGTCACGTTCCCCCTGGAGCGCGGCAGTTACCTGATGATTTCCAACACGCCCGGCCAGTTCCTGGGCGCCTCCCTGATGGAGTTGACGGTGCAGCCGGTGGATGGCGAGGCGCAGCCCGGAGACCACCCCGGGGACCTGTAGGTCCTGGGGCACCGGGCCAACCTTCCTCACGATCGACGCCATTGATCTGCAATGGCGGATCGGATGGCGTGATGCCGGTGGGATGCCCCGACGGCGAGAGTGTCCGGACTGACGAGGACGACGCGCTGAGAGGAGTGGGCTTGGTCAACGAACCGCAAGAAGAGCGCCGGTGCGAACGCTGCGGGGCCGAATTCGAGTCCGAGCAGCAACTCCGGCAGCACAACCGCCAGGAGCACGCGGAAGCCTGAGGGCGTTCCCTGCTCCATTCATTCAGGACGACTCGATGTCTCGTGCGACACTAACCCGCCCCGTGGTGGTTCCCCGCATGCCCCCCACGAGCACTGGTTGGGCCGAAACGAGACCGAGTGGTTGTTGTGGAGAGGCCGGCCGCGCGCCGGCCTCTCCTCACGCACTGCCGGATCCGGTCGACCTGCGGCATGAGTCGCTCCCGGTCTGCGCCGAGACGCGCCCGGAGATGCCGGCACCCCCGCTCCAGTAGTCCCACCTCCCCCGGCCAGGGGGCCCCTCGAACGCCCCTCCTCGCGAGGGGCGCTGCTTACGTCCGCCTTATGCCCCGCTCCGTAGGGTTCGACTCGCCGGGACGCCCGGCGAGCAATCGGACCGCTCCCCGCTCGGGGATCAGGAAAGGGACATCGATGAAGACTTGGACGATCAACCGCAAGGCGCTGGTGGCGGGCGCCGTCTCGACCGTCGTGGTGGGCGGCGCACTGCTGCCGGCCTTCGCCTTCGCGCAGACGCCGGAGGCCAGCCCCACCGCCGAGGCGACCGCCACCGCCGAGGGGACGGCGGACGCGACCGACACGCAGGAGAAGGACGGCAGCGGCTTCTGCATCTCTCCCGGCGGTCGCGGGTTCCGCATCTTCGGGTCGGACGAGGTCGCGGCGGCGCTCGGCGTCACCACCGACGAACTGCACGCCGCCCTCGAGGCCGCCCGGGAGCAGGTCGGCCCCCGCGAGCGCTCCTCCGAGGTCCTCACGGACGAGCAGCGCGAGGCCGAGCGCGAGGCGCACAAGGCGGCGCTCTACGCCGCCGTCGCGGCGGAACTCGGCGTAACGGCCGAGGAGGTGCAGGCCGCGGTGGAGTCCGCCCTCCCCACGGATGAGGAGATCGAGGCGCACCGCGCCGAGGCGGAGGCGAGGCTCCGTGAGCGCCTCGACGAAGCGGTCGCCGAGGGCCGCCTGACCCAGGAGCAGGCCGACGAGATCCTGGAGCACATGGGCGACGGCATCCCGCGCGGACGCGGCTTCCGCTTCGCCCCCGCCTTCAACCTCGACGCCCCGGGCGACTTCGGCCCAACGCAGGCCGGCCCGCTGCTCTAGCCACAGCGACCGCAGCAACCGAGAAGATCGAGGTGGCTCCCTCCGGCCCCCTCTCCTGGAGGAGGGTTGGCGTGAGGGAGGCCCGCAGGAGCAGTTCCTCGCGGAGGTGCCTCCCCCTCGAGGAAGGGAGACGAGAGGGCGGGCCGTCGTGGCCCGCCCTCGTTGCGTCCCCGTCCCGCCAAACGGGCCAACCCTGACACCCCACCCTTGCAGACTTCGCTACTATTCCCTTCTGCGAACGTTCGCAGAAGGAGCAGCGGGGATGAACGAGACCGACCGGGCGATCCGCGCCACCGGACTGCGTCGCACCGTGCCCCGCGCCGTCGTCGCGCAGGTGCTCCAGGCGAATCCCGGCCACCTCACCGTCGGCGAGATACAGGACCACATCGCCCGCGACTTCCCGGAGGCCGCCGGCATGGCGCGCTCATCCGTCTACCGCGCGCTCGAAGCCCTCGAGGGGGCGGGACTCGTGGTCGCCGTGCGTGGCGGCCAGGAGGAGACGCGCTTCGAGTGGGATGGCCACCACGGCCACCACCACCTCATCTGTGACGACTGCGGCCACATCGCGGAAGTCGCGCTGGACTCGGCCCACTCCCTGGAGCGCGAGGCCCAGCGGTCGTTTGGGTTCCAGACACGCGTCCGCCACCTCGCCCTGCGGGGCACGTGCGGACGGTGCCGGCAGCAGGAAGTCAGCCAGGAAGCCAGAGCGGAAGGAGGCGCGGCATGAGCCTCGCCATCGCAGCGCCCGTCGTGGACCTCGGTTCGGGCGGGCCGGGGCTGCACATCCCGGACGGGTTCGTCTCCACGCCCGTAGCCATCGGCGGCTGGGTGATCGCTGTCGCCATCCTCGCGGTGGCGGTGCGCTTCGCCAACCAGCGGCTGAACGAGCGCGCGGTCCCCCTGATGGGGGTCATGGCCGCGTTCATCTTCGCCGCGCAGATGATGAACTTCCCCGTCGCGGGCGGAACATCCGGCCACATGCTCGGAGGCGCGCTCGCCGCGATCCTGCTCGGCCCGTGGGCGGCCATCATCGTCATGACCGCCGTCGTCGGCCTACAGGCCGTGCTGTTCCAGGACGGCGGCATCGCCGCTATGGGCGTGAACGTCCTCAACATGGGCATGCTCACGGCGTTCGTCGGCTACGGCATCTACCAGGTCGCCCGGCCGCTGGTCGCCGCGAACCAGACGGCGCTCCTGGTGGTGGCGTTCGTCGCCGCGTGGGTGTCCGTGGAGGTGGCGGCGCTGGCCACCACGTTCCAGTTGGCCGCCTCGGACACGTCCCCCCTCGATGTCGCGCTCCCGGCGATGGTGGGCGTGCACGCCCTGATCGGCATCGGCGAGGGGCTCATCACCGCCGCCGCGCTCGGCTTCATCATGTCCACCCGCGCCGATCTGCTCCCGGAGGCGTCCCGCCCTACGCCGGCGGCCGCCGCCGAGGGTCACGCGTAGGCCAGGAGGAGACACCATGACCAGCAACCGCTACGCCGCCGTCATCTTCGCCGGCCTCATCATCGCCGGCATCGTCGCCGTCTCCTCCGCCTGGCTCGCCTCCGGCGAGCCGGACGGCCTGGAACGTGTCGCCGAGGACAAGGCGTTCATCGACCAGGCGGAGGACCCCGGCTACGAGATCCTGCCGGACTACACCGTCCCCGGCGTGGACAACGAGCAGATCTCCACCGCCCTCGCCGGCATCATCGGCATCGCGGTGGTGACCGCCATCGGGCTCGGCGCCGGCTACGTGCTGCGCTCGCGCAGACCGAGCGCAGGCTAGCCCCGAGACGTCGAGGGCAACCGAGGACATCGAGGAGCCGCGTGGCCGCCTTCGTCGCCATCGTCGAGCGCTACGAGGAGCGCGATAGCCTCCTCCACCGCGCGGACGCGCGAGCGAAGGTGCCCGCGGCCTTCCTCTACATCCTCGCCGTCACCACCACCCGCGAGGGCGACTGGCTCGCCCTCGCGCTGCTCACGCTGCCGCTGGTGGCCGGGGCGTTCCTCTCGCGGCTCGGCCCGTGGTTCGTCCTGCGGCGCACCTTCCTCGCGCTCCCGTTCGTCCTGGTCGCGCTCCCCCTGGTCTTCACGCGCGAGGGCGAGACGATCTGGACCGTGCCGGTCCTCGGATGGACGGCGTCCCGGGAGGGCGCGGTGGCGGTGGTCACGATCCTCGCGAGGTCCTGGATCGCGGTGGGGGTGGCGGCGCTGCTGGTGTCCACCACCAGCGTCACGGACATCCTGCGCGCCCTGCGCACCTTCCGAGTCCCCCGCATCCTGGTCGCCACGATCTTCTTCGCCTACCGCTACTTCTTCGTCATTGGCGAAGAGGCGCAGCGTATGCTGCGCGCCCGGGACAGCCGCAGCGCCTCGCTCCCCGGCTACCGGTCGGGCGGATCGATCCGCTGGAGGGCGAGCGTGGCCGGGCACATGGTGGGCTCCCTCTTCGTCCGTAGCCTGGAGCGCAGCGAACGCGTCTTCGCCGCCATGCAGGCCCGGGGCTACGAGGGCGAACCGCGCTTCCTCGATCACCCCGCGTTCCCGCGCTCGCACGCCGTCGCGGGCGCCCTCGTGGTCGCGTACGGCGTCGCCGTGCAGGTCGGGATGAGGCTCGCGTGATCGTGGAGGCGACGGACAGCGAGCACGACCGCGTGCTGCCCGACACCGGCGCACCGGCGCTGGAGGTGGACGCCCTCGACTTCGCCTATCCGGACGGGACGCCGTCGCTCCGAGGCCTCTCGTTACGAGTGGACCCCGGCGAGAAGGTGGCGCTTATCGGCCCCAACGGCGCGGGGAAGTCCACGCTACTCCTGAACCTCAACGGCATCCTCCGCGCCCGAGGCGGTGCGGTACGGGTCTTCGGCGAAACGCTCTCGGACGCCACCGTCCGTCACATCCGCTCGCGCGTCGGCCTCCTGTTCTCCAACCCGGACGACCAACTGTTCTCCCCTACCGTCATGGACGACGTCGCCTACGGCCCGCTCCACATGGGCCTCCCCCGCGAGGAGGTGGTGCGACGCTCCGAGGAGGCCCTCGCCTCGGTGGGGATGTTGGAGTACGCGGACCGTCCCCCGCATCGCCTGAGCCTGGGCCAGAAGAAGCGCGTCGCCATCGCCACCGTGCTGTCGATGGGTACCCCCATCCTCGCCCTCGACGAGCCCAGCGCGAACCTCGATCCCCTGTCGCGCCGCGACCTGATCGCGCTCCTGGAGGGCCTGCCCCTCACCATCCTCGTCGCCACGCACGACCTCGCGATGGTCGCCGACCTGCTCCCCCGCTCCGTCCTGCTGGACCAGGGCCAGGTCGTCGCCGACCGCCCCACCGCCGACCTCCTGAACGACGCGGAACTCCTCGGCGCCCACGGCCTCGAGCCCCTCTC
>CAYTRA010000124.1:0-7298 GCA_964439675.1 uncultured Dehalococcoidaceae bacterium | reverse complement strand
CTTCTCGATCAGCCGTCTCGCAGGTGTGTGGTCAGTACACCCAACCCTCCCCCGCGAGGGGGGAGGGGGTCAGAGGCGGCCCTGACCTAGGCCTGGTCGAGTTCGAAGGTGCGGTGGAGGGCGCGGACGGCGTCTGCGACGCGGTCGGCGGCGACGACGCAGGTGATGCGGATGTCGCCGGTGGAGATCATTTCCACGTTGACGCCCTCGTCGGTGAGGGCTCGGAACATGCGGGCGGCGTAGCCGGGGGCGGAGGCCATGCCGGTGCCGACGACGGAGACGGTGCCGAGGTCGGCCGCCGTCACGACTTCCTGCGCGCCGATCTCGGCCTGCATGCCCTCGATGACCTCGAGCGCGCGGGGGAGGTCGTCCGGCTCGACGGTGAACGTGAGGTCGGTCAGGCGCTCCACGCTGGCGTTCTGGACGATGGTGTCCACGGAGACGCCCGCGTCCGCCAGCGGCTCGAAGATCATGGCGGCGATGCCGGGACGGTCCGGGACGCCTCGCAGCGTGACCTTGCCGACGCGGTTCTCGTGCGCGATCGCGCGGACCTTGTTGCCCTGCTCCATGATCGTCTCCTTGCGGATGATGGTGCCCGGCGCTTCCGGGTCGAAGGAACTGCGCACCAGGATGTCCACGTTGTAGAGGGCGCCCAACTCGACGGCTCGAGCGTGCATGATGCGTGCGCCGGTCGTCGCGAGTTCCAGCATCTCCTCGTAGCCGATGTCGCGCAGCGGGCGCGCGTCCGGGCAGATGCGCGGGTCGGCGGTGAAGATGCCGGGGACGTCCGTGTAGATCTCGCAGGCGTCCGCCTTGAGCGCGGCAGCAAGGGCGACGGCCGTGGTGTCGCTCCCGCCTCGGCCGAGGGTGGTCACGTCCTGGCCTTCGGAGATGCCCTGGAAGCCGGCGACGATGACCACGTTGCCGTGGGCGATCTCGGCCTCCAGCCGCTCGGAGCGGATGCCGGCGATGCGGGCGCGGGCGTGGTCCGAACTGGTACGGATGCCTGCCTGCTGGCCGGTGAGGCTGATGGCGGACACGCCGAGTTCATGCAGCGCCATGGTCAGGAGGGCGCTCGATACGACCTCGCCGGTGGAGAGCAGCATGTCCATCTCGCGCGCCCGGCCGCGCTTCGTGATCTGCGCGGCGAGGTCCACCAGGTCGTCCGTGGTGTCGCCCATCGCGGAGACCACCACCACCATCTGCTCTCCGGCCTGGGCGCGCCTGGCGACGAGACCGGCTACGCGCTTGATGTGGTCCGCCGAGGCTACGGAGGACCCGCCGTACTTCTGGACGATCCGCGTCATTCCGACACCACTTCCGTGCCCAGCGCGCTGAGCCCCACCACGCGGGTGGTCGCCGCCAGGTCATGCTCCGCAGCCACACGAGCCATCGAGGCGGCAACGGCTTCCGAGGCCTGGGGCGACACGAAGGCCGCCACAGTGGAGCCGCCGCCGGAAAGGTACGCCCCGTACGCCCCGGCATCCTGGGCTGCGTGGACCAGGGGGTAGAGCGCGGGGAACAGTTCGCCGCGCGCGGGCTGGTGCAGGACGTCCTCCACGGCCACGCGCAGCACGTCGTAGCGGCGCTGGGTGAGGGCGGCGACGACCATGGCGGCGCGGCCGATGTTCGCGACGGCCTGCTGGCGGGTGAGTGAGGCCGGCAGGCGCTTGCGCGACTCCTCGGTCGGCATGCTGAACTCCGGCACCAGCAGGGCCAGGCGCAGGTCCTCCGGCGGTGCGATGGGGACGTGGACCGCGCCGTGGCCGCCATCTGAGTCCGTGTGCACCACCACCTGCAAGCCGCCGAAGAGCGCGGGGATGATGTTGTCGCCGTGGCCCTCCAGCCGCACGGCGAGCGGCACCAGCGCCTCCGGCGCCAGGCGGTCGCCCAGCATGCGGTTCGCCGCCACCAGTCCCGCCGCCCTGGAGGCTGCCGACATGCCGAGGCCGCGGCCGACCGGCAGGTCGCCCTCGTAGGTGGCGGCGACGCCCGGCGGTTGCTCGCCCGCCGCCTCGAACAGGGCGAGGGCGGCGCTTGCGGCCATGCGCTCGATCGCGGCGACGATCGGGTCCGGCGAGGGCGCTCGAGCGCCCTCGTCCGTGCCGGCCGCCAGGGTGATGCGCGCGGTCCAGTCCAGCGCCACGCCCAGCGCGTCGAAGCCCGGGCCGAGGTTCGCGGAGGTGGCGGGCACGCGGACGGTGACGGCGCCAGGTACGAGGTGAGAGGAGGACGAGGAAGTCACGAGGGTTCGGGCCTGCCGGGCTAGCGACTCGGCTAGCGGATTCGGTGTTGGGTTGGGGCTGCGCCGCTGCGCCGCTGTTGGGCGAGCGCCCTCGATCCTATCGGGCCGTGGGCGCGTGGTCGAACAGCGGCTGACGACGGACGTTCGGCGGGCGGATTGTTCGCCGCTTGCGGCAACGGTCTGTCGCGCGGACTTCCGGACCTCCTACAGGACGCCGTCAGAGGGCTGCTCACTCGGACATAAATATCGGTGGAGGTACCTACCCATTCTGACCGTCAGGCACCTAAAATGTCGGACGTCTGACTGATCCGTTGGCATGCCGGAGGACGTCATATGAACCGAATGACCTTCAGTACCGGGAAGGTCGTCGCCCTTGGTGTGGCGATAGCAGTGGCGCTCCTCGCCATGGCTCCCGGCAAGTGGGTGTCCGCGCAGGAGGGGTACGGCGGCCAGACGACCGCCACTCCCACGGCCACGCCGCTCATCACTGTCATTGAGAACCCGGGGGCGCAGGAGGTTTCGACGACCGTGTCGGGCACGGACACCGCCACTGTCGGCTCCAATGCTGACGGCAGCGTCTCGCTCAGTATCCCGGCGGCATCCATGCCTGGCGGGAGCACGGTCACCGTCACGCAGCCGCCATTCATTCACGGGGAATCACTCCTCGAGGGGGGTGGGACTGTCGAGATCAGGCTGACGGCATACATGAACCTGGAGGCCGTCGACAGCAACGGCGATCCGATCACAGAGTTTGACGAGCCGGTGACACTGCGGGTGAACATCGCGGATACAGCCTGGGCGATCGCGAAACAGTACGGCAGCCCTACTGTGAAGGTGCGAAACCGCAACCAGGGCACAGGTGAAATCACGACGGTCACGTGCGACGTCATCGACGCGGAGGCCGGGATCGTCGAATGCGAACTCCCGCACTTCTCCGAGTGGGACGTCCTGATCGCGTTCAGCGTCCCTGAGGGCACTGACCTGGCTGACCTCACCCCCGGCTCCACGATTGACGGCGACGGCGGTGGCGAGGTGACCCCGCGTCCGGCCGACACCGGCGCCGGCGTCTTCGACGCAACCCCGGCCGAGGGCGGCTCGAACATGGGTGTGCTCCTCGGCGCTGCGGCCGCCCTCGCGGTCGCGGGTGGCCTGGGCGCCCGGTTCGCGGCGAGGCGGGCGCGCGCGTAGCGGCTCGCGATTCCGACATACACGAACCGGCGGGGGTGACCCCGCCGGTTCTGCGTCTCGGCACCCCTCGCGAGGCGGGGCGTCCTCGATGTTCGGGGTGCGGCGCGTCCAACCCCACGGATGCTGAACGGCGCCTCTGGCAAGCCCTCCGCCGCCGGCGCTTCGCCGGCTACAAGTTCCGCCGACAGCAGCCCCTCGGCCGCTACATCGTCAACTTCTTCTGCCTTACCCAGCAACTGGTCGTGGAGGTAGATGGTTCGCAGCACGCAGAGCAGCAGCGTGAGTACGACCGCCGGCGCGATGCCTGGCTCGAAGCCCGCGGGCTGCGCGTACTGAGGTTCTCCAACCGGGATGTCTTGACCGCGTTGGACTCTGTGGAGGAGGCCATCTGGGTTGCGTTGACGGCGGGCCCCCTCCCTCGCCCTCCCCCATAAAGGGGGAGGGGACAGAAAGGGGAAGGCGGTGACCGCTACCCCAGACCGCGCGAGCGCAGCACCGTGATCGTCGCTTCGGCCAGCGGGCGGCACTTGACCTGCAGGTCCCAGTCCAGGTCCGCTGACGTCTCGAGGAAGCGCTCCAGGTCCGCGAGCATCGAGGGGTAGCGGGAGGCCTCGTGCGCCACGTCCACGGCGCGGTGGCCCTGCAACTTGCGAGGGCCCTCCCGCCCGCCCTCGGCGAGGTACCAGTCGCGGAAGGCGACGCCGCAGCCGGCGGCGAACATCATGCCGCCGAGGGGGGTGGCGACGGGTGGGACGCGCTGGGCGAGGGCGCGCGCGGTCACGCGGCGGTGGTCGGACTCGTACTCCATCATCAGGTGGCCGCCGGGCGGGACGAGCGCGGCGAGGCGTTCCACGATCTGGACATCGATGCCCTCGGGTACCTCGACGTCGCCGGCCGCGACGGGCGCATGGCCTCGGAAGTGGGTGACCTCTACCCAGTTGTGGGCGGGGTAGGGGCCGGTGTGGTGCAGCCCCTCGAACACCGGCGCCAGCGTTCGGCCGAGCTCGTCGGCTTCGAGGAACGCCCGGAAGTGGCGGGCGCCGGCGCGGTTCAGCGGTCCGAGTTCGACGGACAGCCCCACCCCCTGGCCAACCTCCGCGGCGTCGAGGGCGGCCAGTGGGTGCGATGGCTCGCTGCCGGCCGGGCGCCAGAGGTCGCCTCGAGGCTCCTCGGGGTGGCGGGCGGACTCGGTGTTCGCGGTCGAGGTCACGGGGCGTCCCTGCGTGCTGCATGCGATGGTCGGGGTGGCGGTTCGGGACTTCGAGGTTACACGCTGCCGCTTCCGATGGTCGCGCGTCTGCGTGTGCGTGTGCGGGTGCGGGTGCCTCGACGCCGGCGCTACTACACTTGCGCCCTCATGCCTGACACGCCTGACGCCCCCACGCCTGCGGACGCTGCCACCTCGGAAGGGCCGCTCGACGAGGAAGCGCTGCGCGACTACGCCTCGGCGGTGCGGCGGCTGCTGGACCACGGCGGCTTCGAGCGCACGGGCGACGTGGCGCAGGCGAAGAAGTGGGACTTCGACCACATCACGCGCTGGCTGGACGCGAACGGCCGGCCGGACCGCCGCCTGACGGTGCACGTGGCCGGGTCGAAGGGCAAGGGGTCGGTCGCATCGATGGTCGCGGCCATCCTCCGCGAGGCGTCGCGCGCCTCGGGAGGTGGGCCGGTGCTGCTGCTGACATCGCCGGACCTGCACTCGGCGCGCGAGCGCATCCAGGTGGACGGCCGGCCGCTGGGCCACCGGCAGTTCGCGCGCGTCGCGGAGCGCCTGCTGGACGACCCCGCCGCCGAGGGCTGGTCCTACTTCGAGATGCTCACGGTCATGGGGTGGATGGCCGGCGCGGAGGCCGCGTGCGAGTGGCAGGTGGTGGAGGTGGGCCTGGGAGGGCGACTGGACACCACGAACGCCGTGGCGGAGAAGCAGGTCGCCGTCATCACGCCCATCGACCTGGAGCACGTCGCGATCCTCGGCGACTCGATTCCGGCGGTGGCGCGCGAGAAGGCGGGCATCATCACCGGCCCCTGCGAGGTGGTGGTGGAGCCGATGCGCCAGAGCGCCATCGACGTGATCCGCGCACGCAGCCTCGAGGTCGGCGCGACGCCGCACGAGGTCACGGAGGAGTGCGCCCTGCGGGTCACGGCCTCCAGCCTGGATGGCCAGAAGTTGGACATCCGAACCCCCGTCCGCACCTACCGCAACCTGGAGGTCGCGCTCGTCGGGCCGTACCAGACGGAGAACCTGGCCACCGCGCTGCGCGCCGCCGAACTCGCATGGGCCTCGGCGCATGGGGGCGACGACCTGCCCGAGGCCGCCGTGCGCGATGCGCTGCGCCGCTTCCACATGCCCGGGCGGTTCGAGGTGGTGAAGCAGAAGCCGCTGGTGATCCTCGACGGCCTGCACACGCCCCTCGCTGCCAGGCGGTTCGCTGAGGGCCTGCGCGCGCTCCCGGTGCCGAAGCGGCGGGTGTGGGTACTCGGCGTCCTGTCGGACAAGGCGCTGGACCAGATGGTGGAGCCGCTGCTGGGAGAGGGCGACGACGTGATCGTTGCGCCCGCCGGCAGCGCGCGCTCGGCCGACGCGGGCGACATCGTGCGAGCGGTCAACGCGCGCGGCGCGATCGCCCAGCGGGCGCCCTCCGTGGCGGACGCCGTGGACCGCGCTCGTGACATGGCGGGGCAGGGTGGGGCCGTCCTCGTCGTTGGTTCGCTGTACGTCGTCGCGGCGGCGCGGGAGCACCTCCTCGGCATCGCCGGGGACCACACGCTGGGGCTGCGGTAGCCGTTCTTCAGTCGAGCGGGGACGGCGACATCGAGTGCCAACGCGGTACGATCGCCGCTCGATTGCCTGCTGAGCGTGAACGTTGCGGTGAGAGGGAGCCGGGATGGCTGACGGACGCCCGCGTGTCGTGGTGACGGGGATCGGGGTGGTGTCTCCCCTCGGCATCGGCGTGGACGAGTTCTGGGCGAACGCCACCGCCGGCAAGTCCGGTGTCCGGCCGATGCAGCAGGCGGACACCACCAACTACCCCTGCAAGGTCGCCGGCGAGGCGATGGACTTCGACTACACGCTGTACATGGACCGCAAGGACGGCCGTCGCATGGCGCGCTTCAGCCAGATGGCCGTCGCCGCCTCGCGCATGGCCCTCGATGCGTCGGGGCTGGACCTGGACGCGATGGACCGGGAGCGCATCGGCGTGGTCATGGGCAACGGGGGCGGCGGGCTGCCGAACGACATGGAGGCCGTGGGCACCATGCGTGACCGAGGCGGGATGAAGGTCGATCCCTTCTACGTCTCGAAGCGGCTCTCCAACATGGCCGGCGGCAACGTGGCCATCCAGTTCGGCCTGCTGGGCTACAACAACACCGTCACCACTGCCTGCGCCGCGGGCACCCAGGCCATCGGCGACGCCTTCGAGGTCATCCGACGCGGCGCGGCGGACGTCATGCTCGCGGGCGGCGCGGAGGCCGGGATCTGTGAACTGGGCCTCGCGGGGTTCGCCTCCATGCGCGCGCTCAGCACCGGCTACAACGACACGCCGGAGCGCGCCTCCCGCCCGTTCGACCGCGACCGCGACGGCTTCGTACCGGCGGAGGGCTCCGGCATGCTGGTGCTCGAGTCGCTGGAGCACGCGCGCGCCCGGGGGGCGGAGCCCCTCGCGGAGATCGCCGGCTACGGGGTGAGCGCGGACGCGGCCTACCTCGTCGCCCCCGCGGAGAACGGCGCGGGCGCCGCGCGTGCGATGCGCCTCGCACTGGCGGATGCGCGCATCGACACGTCGGAGGTGGACGCCGTCTCGGCGCACGCCACCTCGACGGACGTGGGCGACCGCGCGGAGACCGAGGCGATCAAGTCCGTCTTCGG
>CAYTRA010000123.1:0-7310 GCA_964439675.1 uncultured Dehalococcoidaceae bacterium | reverse complement strand
GAAGGCGATAGGCACGGGGGGAGCGTGGTGGCTTTCGGGGAGGGCGTCAAGCGTGGGGGGCGGGCTTCGCAGGGGCGAGGGGATAGGCGGGGGCTAGTCGCGGCGAGGGGTGCGCGGTGAGCGGTAGGTCTCGATGAAGCGGTAGCCGACGTTGCGGACGGTGTCGATGAACTGTTCGCGCTGTTCGATCTTGGCGCGGATGCGGCGGACGTGGACATCGACGGTGCGGGAGCCGCCGTAGTAGTCGTAGCCCCAGACCTGGTTGAGGAGGGACTCGCGGGTGAAGGGCTTGCCCGGGTTGGAGGCGAGGAAGCGCAGGAGTTCGTACTCCTTGTAGGTCAGGTCCACCACCTGGCCGGCCACGGTCACCTTGTAGCGTTCGAGGTCGATCGAGAGGGAGCCGTGGCGGATGACGGCGCCATCCTCGGCGCCGGTCTGCTCCCAGATGAGGCGGGACATGCGGGCGCGCAGTTCGGCCTCACTGACGGGGGTGACGGCGAAGTCGTCCACGTGCACGCCGGGGCCCAGAAGGCCCAGGCTGCCCTCCGCGCACAGGACAATGACGCCACCCGTCTCGCGGACGGCCTCGTCGCGCAGGAGGGCCGCCAGCGCGCCGCTGGTCATGCCGACACCGGTATCGATAAGGACGAGGGCGGGACGCCAGTCGCGGACGGCGATCAGGCAGTGCTCAGCGTTCGACTCCACCCGCACCACGCGGCCGTCCGGACGCGCCGCCGCCTCCACCAGGCGTGCGGTGGCTGCGTCCTGGGTGAGGAGCAGGATCCGCTGCATTTCGAAAGTCTATCCCTCGATCCGGCGCTGCACGAGACGGATCGTCGGCCGCGACACGGGTGCGTGTGAGCTCGCACGTCCGAGGCGTACGGTGTCGCCAGGATGGCCGAGCAACTGATGCTGCTGCCGCAGGCGCCGGACGCGGGCGCCCTGGTGCTGCCGGATCGCGCCGGTCGGGCGGAGGTGACGGGCGTGCAGGCCCGCTCGATCCTGACGCCTTCGTCCGGGTGGGTGCGGAAGTACGACTACACCCTGAACCCCTACTCCGGCTGCGTCTTCGCGTGCGACTACTGCTACGCCCGCGGCTTCGCGCCCACGCCGGAGCGGCAGGAGGCTTGGGGGCAGTGGGTGACGGTGAAGGAGAACGCCCGCACCCTGGTGGCCCGTGCCTGCCGAGACGGGACGCTCAACGATGGCGACGCCGTCTACCTGTCCAGCGTCACCGACCCGTACCAGCCCATCGAGGATCGCCTGGGCCTCACGCGCTCGGTCCTCGAGGCGATCCTCGAGTCCGGCGTGCAGCCGCGGCTGACGGTGCAGACGCGCAGCCCGATCGTCACGAGGGACACCGACCTGCTGCGGCAGTTCCGGCACGTGCGGGTGAACCTGAGCATCACCACGGACTCGGAGCAGGTGCGGCTGCGCTACGAGCCGCACGCTCCCGCGATCCACGCCCGCCTCGATGCGGCGGGACGCCTCGTGGAGGCGGGGGTGCCGGTGGGGATCTGCATCGCACCGATGCTGCCGATGGATGACCCAGAGGCGTTCGGGCGGCGCATCGCGGAGTTCCGGGCGGCGGAGTACGTGGCGCAGTACTTCCACGGCGGACCGCCTCGCCGGTTCGCGACCAGCACGCCTGGGTCGTCGTTCGACAAGGCGCGCGAGGACGAGTGGAGCCCGGCGCACTACCGCGCCGCACGCGCCGCGGTGCAGGCCGGCCTCGGCGAGTTCGTGCTCCTCGAGGGCGTCGAGGGCTTCTCGCCGGCCGGGCTCGAGCAGCGCGAGCGGCCGAAGCCGGCGCCGCAGGCGAAGCGGGGGCATGTGCACGCCTCGCCTACCCGACGGCCACGGGCGAAAGCCGGTAGCCGACGCGGGTGACGGTCTCCAGCACGGCGGCGGCCTCGCCCAACTTCGCGCGGATGCGGGAGATGATGACGGCGAGCCGCCTCGGGGCGCGGGGTACGAGGCGTCCCCAGAGCGCCTCCGCCAGCGCCTCGTACGTCACGACGCGGCCCGCCTCGGCGACGATGGCCCAGAGCGCGTTGAACTCCATGAACGTGAGGCGCACCGGGTCGCCGTCCACGGCCACCAGGTAGCGGTCGCGGTCTATCGTCAGCCGTCCGGCCCGGATCATCGATCGCACTCCCCCGAGGTAACGCCAACCCTCGCGCTGCCTTCGGCGAGTGTGTCCACACGGCGTTTCGCCTCGGCGTCACGTCCGTGAAGGTCGCGTGTCCCACACGTTTCGGCCCCGTTACGGACGATGTGACTGTGACACGAAGCGCACCAGATGTTGTGCTTCGCTTGAGCCACCTCGCCCATGCTCGGAGCATCGCCCGTCGCCGACGGGCCCTCCGAGGAGTACCGCGCGCATGAGGTTCCGCCGCCGGGCACGATTGGATACCAGCCAGGTCAGCGACCGACGCGGCCAGCGCGGCGCAGGAGGGCTGGCTGGCCTCGGATCGCTCCCGGTGGCCCTCGGCGGTGGGGGCGGGATCGTGGGGGTGCTCGTCGTGCTGGTGCTGCTCTTCGCCAGCGGCGGGCTCGGCGATATCACCGGTGGCGCCGGGGGCGGGGGATCCTCGGCCCTGGCGCCCTCGGACGGTGGGGTGGAGGCGAACTGCGAGACCGGGGAGGACGCGAACGAGCGGCAGGACTGCCGCGTGGTGGCCGTGGTGAACAGCGTGCAGGAGTTCTGGGACCGAGAGTTCGAGGCGCGCGGCGCCGGCTACCAACTCGCTGAGACCACGCTCTTCTCGGACGCCACGCAGACGCGCTGCGGCCTCGGTTCCTCCTCGACGGGGCCGTTCTACTGCCCCGCGGACCAGGGCATCTACCTGGACCTGTCGTTCTACGAGGACCTACAGCGCAACTTCGGCGCGGAGGGCGGGCCGTTCGCCGAGGCGTACGTGATCGCCCACGAGTACGGCCACCACGTGCAGAACCTCCTCGGCATCCTCGCGCAGGAGGGCAGCGCCAGCGGGCCGGGGAGCAACGCCGTGCGCACGGAGTTGCAGGCGGACTGCCTCGCTGGCGTGTGGGCGCATCACGCAACGGAGACCGCCTTGATCGAGCGGCTGACCGACCAGGACATCGCGAGTGGCCTCGACGCCGCGGCCGCCATCGGGGACGACCGCATCCAGGAGCGCTTCCAGGGCGAGGTGACGCCGGAGACCTGGACGCACGGCTCCTCGGAGCAGCGCCAGCGCTGGTTCACCACCGGCTACGAGACGGGCGACCTGGAGCAGTGCGACACGTTCAACGCCGACATCGGGTAGCGGGCACTACTGGCGGTGCGCCGTCCGGACGCCCCAGCCCCGGGCTGTCGCGCGCTGCCCCCACCCCAACCCTCCGCCGCGAGGGGGGAGGGGTCAGAGGAAACAGCCCGGAAACATCGGAGCGGGTAACATCGAGGGCATGTACGACCGGGGAGCCGATACGGACGCTGCTGACTCGCACGCGCATGTGATCCAGGCGTGCCGCGACCATGACGTGAAGTTCATCCGACTGTGGTTCGCGGACATCTTGGGCACGCTCAAGTCCGTCGCGATCACCGTCGAGGAACTCGAGCACGCCCTCGAGGACGGCATCACCTTCGATGGCGGGGCCATCGAGGGGTATGCGCGGCACGGCGAGGCGGACATGATCGCCCGGCCGGACCCCTCGACGTTCCAGTTGCTGGCGTGGCGGCCTCGGCCTCAGGCGGTGGCGCGGATGTTCTGCGACATCCAGCGCCCCAACGGCGAGGCGTTCGCGGGGGATCCTCGGTGGATCTTGAAGCGCGTGCTGGCGAGGGCGGCGGAGCGTGGGTACACCTTCTACGTTTCGCCGGAGATCGAGTTCTTTTACTTCCGCGACTCGAAGAACCCGGAGCCGCTGGACCAGGGCGGCTACTTCGACCTGACACCGGCGGACTCTGGCTCCGACCTGCGCCGGGAGACGGTGCTGATGCTGGAGGAGATGGGCGTAGGGGTCGCCCTGAGCCACCACGAGGTCGCCCCCTCTCAGCACGAGATCGACCTGCGCTACACGGACGCGCTGAGCATGGCGGACTCCGTGATGACGTCCCGGCTGATCGTCAAGGAAGTGGCGATGCAGCACGGGGTGTACGCCTCGTTCATGCCGAAGCCGCTGGCGGACCAGAACGGGTCCGCCATGCACCTCCAGGTCTCGCTCTTCCGAGGCGAGGAGAACGCCTTCTTCGACGCGGACGACCCGAACTTGCTCTCGGCGGACCGCTCGCACTTCATGGCGGGGCTGCTGCGCCACGCGCCAGAGATGATGCTGATCACGAACCAGTGGGTGAACTCCTACAAGCGCCTGCTCCCGGGCTTCGAGGCGCCAACGCACACCTCCTGGTCCTTCACGAACAACGCCGACCTGGTGCGAGTGCCAACGCACAAGCCGGACATGGAGATGGCCGCGCGCGTCGAGTACCGGGTGCCGGATGCGGCCTGCAACCCCTACCTCGCGTTCGCGGTGGCCCTCGCGGCCGGCATGCGCGGCATCGAGGAGGGCTACGACCTGCCGATGCCGGTGGAGCGTCCGGTGTGGGAACTGAGCGCGGAGGAACTCGGGGCGCGCGGGATCATCGCGCTGCCCTCGTCGCTGGGTGAGGCGATCGACCGGTTCGAGGGCTCGGCGTTCATGCGGGAGACGCTGGGCGACCAGATCGTGGACACGCTGGTGCAGAACAAGCGCCACGAGTGGCGTCAGTACCGGTCGCAGGTGACGGCGTTCGAACTCGAGAAGTACCTGCCCTCGTTGTAGTCCGTCGCGACCTACTCCGTGCCTCGACGCCGCCCGCGCCCGATCGGTGCCGTCACGACCAGTGCGGCGACTCCCGCCGCGAGTACCAGGCCGACCTGCACCAGCCCCACGCGATGATCCGTCGGTTCTTCGACGGGCTGCTCCTCGACTGACTGTTCGTCGACAGGCTGTTCCTCGACAGGCGGCGCGGGCGACTCGACCGCCCGATGGAGCGCGTCGACGACAGCCTGCATGTCCTGATCGCTCGCGCCCACGCGCTCGCCCATGTCGGCAACGGCCTGGTCGAGCGGGCCGACATCGAGGCGCGCCTCGCCGAGGTGGGAGTGGTCGAAGGCGGCGGTGCCGTCGTGGTTGCGGATGGCGCCCTGTCCCCCGGCCATGATCGTCCAGCCGTCGCCGCCGGGGGAGCCATGCACCAACAGGAGCAGCGCGCGCTCGCCCTCGCGGAGGCGCGGGCCGCCCTCGCATGAGGGGCCCAGCCACCCAAGGCCGGGGAGCGTGAACTCGTCGGGGGTCTCGCCCTTCAGCGTGGCCAGCGTCCGCACGCGCGTGGCCCAGCGGTCCGTGACGTTGGGCTCCTCGCTCCCCTCCGCGAGCGACTCCTCGATGGACTCGACGACGACGATGGCGTCCGCGTTCTGGGGGTACTCCTCCAGCGCGCTGGCCTGATCGAAGGCAACGAGGCTGCACGCGAGTACGCGCTCCGGACGCGCGACCACCGGCGCGAGAAGCACGACCAGCACGAGGGCTACCGCGAGCCCGAGGCGCGCCGCGCGCATCAGCGGCGCCGCCGGCGCCTCAGGGCGCGCACCGCAGCCACGATCATCGCCGCGCCCGCGGCCACGAGGCCGCCGATGAGGGCCACCACGCCTGCGGGCATCGCAACCTCCTCGAGCGACCTCGATTTGCGCGGGCCGTTAGACGTGGTCGCCCATGGTGCGGGAGGCGAGGAGGGCCTCCAGCAGTTGTTCCTGGATATTGGGCACCTCGTTGGGTGCGTGGTTGGCGAAGACGACCGAGGAGCGGCCGTTCACGGCCATCTCCCGGAGGGCGTCGAAATACTGGGTCATGAGGACGACGGACATGATCTCGCGGGCGTCGGCGCCGGTGGAGGCCTGCAGCCCGGCGACGGACTCCTGGTAGCCCTGGATGATCGCCTTCCGCTGCTCCGCGATGCCCTCGCCGGAGAGGCGCTTTGACTCGGCGTCCGCCTCGGCGGCCTTCACCACGATGATCTTCTCGGCGTCGGCCTTGTGCTCCGCGGCGCGGCGTAGGCGTTCCTGCGCGACGATCTCGTTCATGGCGGCGGCGACGTTGGCGGCGGGGCGCACGTCGTTCACCAGGGACTTCACGATGAAGTAGCCGTAGGTCTCCATGGACTCGGAGAGGGTGGCCTTCACGTCGTCCGCGATGTCGTCCTTGTTCTCGAAGACCTGGTCCAGCTCCATGGTGGGGACCTTGGCGCGGACGGTGTCGTAGATGAAGGACTCCATCTGCTGCTCGTGGTTGGTGAGGCGGTAGTAGGCGTTCCAGGCGTCGTCCTGGTTGCGCACCTGGTACTGCACGGCGAGTTCCAGGTCCACGAAGACGTTGTCCTTCGTCTTGGTGTTGATGGCGACGATGAGTTCGCGGACTCGGATGGAGACGCGGGTGACTACTCGGTCCACCATCGGGATGCGCCACTGGAGGCCGGGCGGCGTGATCCTCTGGAACTTTCCGAAGCGTTCAACGATGGCGAAGGACTGCTGCTCAACGGTGTAGAACCCGGAGAGCAACAGGAGCACGACAATGGCGACGATAGCGGCAACGACGATCAGCAGTGTGTCCATAGTGGTGGAAGGCTAACACCTGCGGGGTGGGGCTGGGGGGTACGCCGGTTCCATGCGGGAGGCGGATCACCCTCTCCCCAGCCCTCCCCCGTCGAGGGGGAGGGGGCCGGAGGCGGAGAAGCCCGGCCGTGGGGGCCGGGCTTCAGGTGCGTGGACCTCGATGGTCGTTAGCGCCTCGCGAGGCGGAGGGTGGCGGTGCCGGGGGTGGTCACGGTGCCGTCCGTCTTGCGGGTGCCGACCTCCAGGTCGACGAGCGACTCGCCGTCCTGTTCGTACTTCTTGGTGACCTTCGCGAAGACGGTCACGTCCTGGCGGGCGATGTCCATGCTGCGGTAGGACACGTCCCACTGCTTGATCCAGCCATCCGCGCCGGCCAACTCGTCCAGGAGTTTGCCGACCCACATGCCCTTCAGGGCGCCGTGGACAATGATGTCCGGCAGCTTGTTGCCCTTCGCGAAGTTGTCGTCGTAGTGGATCTGGTAGAAGTCGCCTGAGGCGGCGGCCCAGATCACGAGGCGCTGCGAGTCACTGGCCTCGGTGTTGGTGAACTCCTGGCCTTCCTGGACGTCGTCCCAGTACTGCACGTCTGCCATCTCAGCGCCTCCTAGTACGACAGCCCGGTGCCGCGAGTCTTGGCGACGACCTTGCCGTCCGACTTCCGCGTGTACACCGTCTCGCTGGTGCGGACCATCAACTGGC
>CAYTRA010000122.1:0-7362 GCA_964439675.1 uncultured Dehalococcoidaceae bacterium | reverse complement strand
TGGCGGACCGCGTCGTGGTGTTCGTGCGCGCGCAGAAGGTAGGGGACCGCCACGCTCGTGTCGATCGCGATCGTGGCCACCGGCTACCGCCGAGCGGCGTCGATCAGGTCGAAGAGCATCTCGTCGGTCACGACCGTCTCCGACTCCGCGACCAGCCCACCGTCGTCGGCCTCCACGAGCCGTGCTGTCCGTCCGCCCGGGACGATCTGAATCGCATCCCCGTACCGGCTCACGTCCACCACGGAGCCCGGCTTCAGCCCGAGCGCATCCCGCAGCCGCTTCGGAACGACGATCCGACCGAGTGCATCCACTTTCGCTTCCATGGCAACATCATACCAGCCGTTTCCCAGCGCGGATCCGCAGCCCCCTCCCGGGCACCGAGGGCGCACCGCGCTTGCTACGGGTCGTACTCCTCGCGTTGACCGTCGCGTTCCTCGCTACCGCGCGTGGGAGCACGCGTTTCCGGTAGGCTTTGCTCGGCACCTGGACAGCACCCACACGCTCCGGCGGATGCCGTGGCTGCGTAGCGAGGAGTTCGATGTCGATCCCACCACGTATCGCGGGCGGCCTGTACGCGCAGACAACGTTCTTCGCGCGCCGGATACAGGGCCCGGCTCGAGCGTTCATCCATCGCGAAGGGGCCAGCGGGCGCCTGCTGCTGCTGGCGGCCGTCATTGCCCTCGTCTGGGCAAACTCGCCGTGGGCTGACGCGTACGAGCGCCTCTGGAGCCACCACGTCTCGGTCGACCTCGGCTTCGTGCAGATCGACGAGGACCTGCGCCACTGGGTGAACGACGCGCTGATGGCGCTGTTCTTCTTCCTGGTCACGCTCGAGGTCAAGCGCGAGATCCTTCGAGGCGAACTGTCATCGCGTCAGAAGGCGGCGCTCCCGGTGGCAGGCGCCATCGGTGGCATGGTGGTGCCGGCCGCGCTCTTCCTCGCGTTCAACGCGGGTACCGAGCACGCGCACGGCTGGGGGATTCCGATGGCGACGGACATCGCCTTTGCGATCGGGGCGCTCGCCGTCGTGGCGAAGGGCGCGCCGGCTGGCCTCGTGACGTTCCTCCTCGCACTGGCAGTGGTGGACGACATTGGCGCGATCGCGGTGATCGCGGTGTTCTACACCGAGCAGATCGCGCTGCTCCCCGCCCTGCTGGCGGTGGGCCTGGTGGGCGTGGTGCTGGTCGCGCAGGCGATCGGGCTTCGCGCGATCAGTGCCTACTGGGTGATCGGCGTCCTCCTCTGGCTGGCGGTGCTGGAGTCCGGGGTGCACGCCACGATCGCCGGCGTGCTGCTGGGTGCGCTGACGCCCTCCAGGCCCATCCTGGACATCCGGAACTTCCGCGAGTACTCGCTCCCGCTCATCGAGCGCATCGAGGAGCGTTCGGAGGCGCACAATCCGGATGCGGAGTACGCGTTAGGCGAGTTGGAGTTGCTGGTCCGGGAGACGGAGTCGCCCCTGGAGCGACTGGAGCACACCATCCACCCCTGGTCTGGCTACTTCGTGCTGCCGCTCTTCGCGCTGGCCAACGCTGGTGTGCCGTTGGACGTGGACGCCATGGAGGGCGCCCTGAGCAGCAGCGTGACGCAGGGCATCTTCGTGGGGCTGTTCGTCGGGAAGCCGCTCGGCATCGTACTCGCCGCCTTCCTCGCGGTACGCCTCGGGTGGGCGTCGCTGCCGCTCAACGTCACGTGGGGGCAGGTGGTCGGGGTCGGCGTGCTCGCGGGCATCGGGTTCTCGGTCTCGATCTTCATCACCGATCTCGCGTTCGAGGGCGCAGTGGCGGACCAGGCGAAGATGGGGATCCTGGCGGCGACCGCGCTCGCCGCCCTCACGGCCTTCCCCATCCTCCGGTTCCTCGGACCCAACCGTCACCCTGAGGTGGCGCCGGCGCCTTGAGGTCGCCGTCGCGTTGCCCGCTCATCGGTTGGGCGGGTACGATCAGTGTTCGGCGCGGAGGGGTCGCATAGTGGCCTAGTGCGGGCGCCTGCTAAGCGCTTGTCTCGGGTTTTCCGGGACCGAGGGTTCGAATCCCTCCCCCTCCGCCACCGACATCGCGAACAGGTATCGCACACAGACGCGCGCCGGACTTCGCGTTCGCGCTCGCCCCGACTATCCGAGGACGTGCTGTGGCCACCTTCCACATCTGGACCCTGGGCTGCCAGATGAACCAGGCGGACTCGCTGAAGCTGGCGGCCGGCCTCGAACGGCTGGGGTACCGCCCCGTCGATGACGACGCTGCGGCCGACCTGGTGGTGATCAACACCTGCTCCGTCCGCCAGCACGCGGAGGACCGCGCGTACTCCCGCCTCGGCGTCCTGCGGAAGCGGCGCGACCAGGGGCAGCGCGTCTCCATCGCCGTCATGGGCTGCATGGTGGGCCCGAAGACGGACGACCTCCGCCGCCGCTTCCCTTACGTCGATGCGTGGGCGCGGCCGCAGGAGTTCGACTCGATCCTCGAGCTCGCCTCGGACTCGCGGGACACCTCGGAGGGCGAACTCGGCGGGCTGATACCGCTGGAAGTCGTGCGCGGCGAGGGCATGGCGCGCACCTACGCGAAGCCGACCGGTCCCACGGCGTATGTCCCCGTGATCCACGGCTGCGACAAGTTCTGCACCTACTGCATCGTCCCCCTTCGTCGTGGCCGCGAGGCATCGAGGGCCGTCGACGACATTCTCGACGAAGTGCGCTTCCTCGCCGAGCACGGCGTGCGCGAGGTGACGCTGCTGGGCCAGACCGTCGAGGCGTTCGGACACGACCTGCCGAACCTGCCGGATGGCTCGCGCCCTGACCTCGCCACGTTGTTCGAGGGCATTGACGAAATCGACGGCATCCAGCGCGTGCGCTTCCTCACGTCCTACCCCAAGGACATGACGGACCGCATTGTGGAGTCGGCGGCGTCGCAGCCGAAGGTCTGCGAGTACTTCAACATCCCCGTGCAGTCCGGCTCCGACTCGATGCTGGAGCGCATGCGCCGTGGCTACACCGTCGCGGAGTTCGAGGAGCGCGTGGCGAAGATCCGGTCGCTCATGCCGGACGCCGCCATCGTCACGGACGTCATCGTGGGCTGTCCCGGCGAGACGGAGGAGGAGTTCCAGGCCACCGTGGACCTGCTGGAGCGCATCGGCTTCGACACCGTGCACGTGGCCGCGTACTCCCCTCGCCCGGGCACGTTCGCCTTCCGCCAGATGGAGGACGATGTCCCCGCGCACGTGAAGAAGGAGCGCCTCCAGGTCGTCGAGGCGATCCACAAGGCCTCGTCCGAGCGCATCAACCGCTCACTCCTGAACCAGACCGTGCAGGTGTTGGTGGAGCAGGAGCAGGACGGCCGCGCCTCCGGCCGTACCCGCCGAGGCCAGATCGTCCATTTCGACGCCCGCGGCCGTCTCGGCGACCTCGTGGAGGTGGCCGTTTCGCAGGTGACGCCGTGGTCCGCGCAGGGCCACGTGGCGGACGAACTGACGCTGGCCGTCCTCTAGCGCCCGTCCCGCTCAGGTACGCTCCAAGCATGGCCGACTCCGCCGCACCTGTCGTCGCCGCCATCGTGGCGATCTTCGCCGTCCGCGAGGAGGGCCTGCAGGTGCTCCTCGTGCATCGCTCCGGGCCTCCGGAGGAGGACTCGTGGGCGCTCCCCGGCGGTCGCTGGGACGGGGTGGAGACGCTGGAGGCGGCCGCCATCCGCGTGCTGGCCCGCGAGACCGGCGTGAAGAACCTGTACCTGGAGCAGTTGTTCACGGCGTCCGGTCTCGATGCCGCGCAGCCCTCGGTCGCCGTGGCCTACTTCGCGCTCGTGGAGGCCTCCACCGTGCGGCTACGGCAGGAGGAGGCGTGGCGTCCGGCGTGGTACCCCGTGGACGACCTCCCGCCGCTGGCCTTCAAGAACAACGAGGTCATCGAGCAAGCGGTGCGCCGCGTGGGCGCGAAGTTGGACTACACCAACATCGCCTACGGCCTGCTGCCAGAGCGCTTCACCCTCCGCGAACTCCAGACGACGTACGAGGCCATCCTGCGCAAGCCGCTGGACCGCCGCAACTTCCGTAAGCGCATGATCTCCACGGGCCTCATCGAGGCGACGAGCGACACCCGCCGCGAGGGGGCGCATCGCCCGGCCACGCTCTACCGCTTCGTCTCGCGGGAGCCGGTGTTCCTCTAGCCGTTCGTGCTCTGCATGAACGCGGAGACCCGTTCCAGGATGCCGTCGATGCCGCCGCTCTGGTGCAGGGCGCTGCTCACCGGACCGGAGTGCCACTCCGCGCTGCTCGGGGGGCGGCGGACGTCTACCTCGAAGCCATCGTTGATGCCGTTGGCCCTCGCGAAGAGTCGGGCGCGCACCACGAACGCCTCCAGCGACGCCGGGTCGGGGAGCGCGTTCACGTCCAGGTGGTGACGCTCTACCGCGCGCGCGAGGGGTTCCGGGAAGTTCCAGTGCAGTGCCAGCGCGCCACCGAGTTCCGCGTCCGTGAAGCCCAGCGTCGCCCGCTGCGCCTCGGCCATGGTGATGTTGTCGCGTTCTGCGGCGAGGCGGGCGGTGTGCAGTTCGCGCGGGCGGTGCTGGTCGAGCGCCATCCGGCCGATGTTGTGCAGCACGCCGGCAGTGAACGCCTCGTCCTGGTGTTGGCGCGTGGCGCGCGCCAGCACCTCCGCCAGCAGCCCCACGGTCACGGAGTACCGCCACGCCGTCATCGCATCGATCACGCGTCCGCCCGGCAGCGCATCGATGACACACGAGGCCAGGGTGGCGGACCGCACGGCGCGGAACCCCAGCAGCACCACGGCATCTCGCACTGTGGAGATACGTCGAGGGAAGCCGTAGTAGGCGGAGTTGGACAGCCGCAGCAGTTTGGCCGTGAGCGCCTGGTCGGCCGAGATGGCCTGGGCGAGTTCGTGCGCCGAGAATTGCTCGCCCTCAGCGATCTCGAGCACGCGCACCGCCACGACAGGCAGTGGCTGCAGCTCTGCGATCTCGGCGATCAGCAGGTCCAGGCTCGGATTGGGCTCCACGACACGTCCCCCGGTCGTCGGTAGCGAGTCGCGTCGCGCCACGGTCGCCTGACCCGGGCGGATCGCTTGTGGACATCATCGGCGGCCCTCAGGCTGCCGCCGTCGGGGAATACCCTGAGCGGCCCTGTGGCGTTCACGCCTCAGACATCCGGCATTACCGGCTTACGAATGTAGGAGATGATCAGTCTGGCGGACGATCAGTCTGGCGGAGGGGGTGGGATTCGAACCCACGGTCCTCTCGCGAGGACGCTCGTTTTCAAGACGAGTCCGTTCAACCACTCCGGCACCCCTCCGGGACGGGAGTGCCTCGATCCTACCGTGTGACTCGGGCAGTCGCGCCATCCCTCGTACGGCTGCTCGCCGCGAGTGGATCGTCCGCCTCCGGCGTGCGCCTCACGATGGCCGCACCGTCCAGGTACTCGATGTCGTAGCGGTCGTCACGGATGAACGAGGCGAGCAACGGATCGCAGCAGTTCGGCGGCAGGTAGACGTGCGTGAAGTCCACCAGCTCCGCCACCTCCTCGATGCAGTCGGCGTCCTGGTACCAGCAGCTCCACGCGAGGTCATGGAGGTAGACGCGACGCGAGAACTCGTCCTCCACCCACTCGTAGCCCTGCGGGACGTTGACCGCGGGCCGGTCCGCCAGCGCCGGCAGCCATTCGCCCTCGCGGTCGGCGGGCCACACACGCGCGGGGATGACGAGGAACGCCGAGTCCGGCGGCAGCGCTCGGTTCGCCCACAGCATCGCGCGCTGGTCCGCCTCTGACAGCGGCCGGAGGAAGGCGGCCTCACCCCGACTCTGGTGCGTGGCGCCATAGAACAGGATGCCCAGCACCAGCCCGGCCAGCAACGCCGGCCGCCACATGGCGAACTCCGCGCGGATCGAGTCCGTCGCGTCCGTCCGCGAGGCAGACCGGATGATGGGGATGAGCACCTCGACGGTCGCGTAGCCGGCAAGGAGCGCCGTGGGCACCACCGAGAACGTCGCCAGCGCCCGCATGCCCAGCAGGATCAGTGCGCCCCAGAGCGCCGGCAGCACCCATTGCCCCCGAGCGAGGGCAATGAACGCGCCGAGGGCGCCCGTGGCCCCGACGACGGCGAAGAACGGCTCATGCGTGATCACCGGCGTGATCAGGCGCTCGAAGAGGTTGGGGGCGATCAGGCCGTCTGAGAGCACGTCGCCGCCGTAGTCGGACGCGGCGAGGAACGGCTCCAGGCCGTGCCGCGCCAGCACCGTCGCCCACCAAGGCGTCGTCAGCACCACCGTGCCCAGGCCCACGGCGACGAACACGCCGGCGCGCCATCGCGTTGGCTTCGCGACGGACGAGAGCAGGATCGCGGTCGCCAGCAGCACCGCGGCTTCGAGGTGTGTCGCGAGCGTGATGGCCGAGAGCAGCGTGGCGGCGATCAGCATCCGCCACCTTCGAGGCGTGGACTCCTCGTCGTTGAACGCGGAGCGATACGCCGCCAGCGCGAACAGCGCCGCGGCCAGCCCCAGGCTCCGGGTCAGCCCCCCGCCCATGATCAGCCACGTGAACGACCGAGGCGTGAGCGCGAACGCCACCGCCGCCAGCAGCGGCACCAGCCGCCCTTCGAAGAACGTGCGGCCAACCACGTAGATGCCGGCGACGGTGAGCATGGAGCCGGTGAGGGGCAGGAGCCAGTAGACCTCCAGCATGGAGAAGGGGGTCAGGTCCTCCATGAGCGCGGCAAGGTAGAAGGCAAGCGGCGGGTACGCGAAGGGGATGTCGCCGCCCTCGATGCCGCTCGGGTTGTAGGTGGTGAAGTGCGGGAGGGCGTACCCGGCGCGCTGGATGTCTTCCGACATCACCACGAAGAGGCCGCCATCGTTCAGCGGGAAGCCCGCCGGCAGGACGAACAGGGCGCGCACCATGAACGCCACGAGGGCGACCGCGATACTGCCGATCGCCCAGCGTTGCTCCCAGGCCAGGGTGGAGAGGTCCGTGGACCACGGGCGCTCAGCGACGCCTCGAAGCCCAAATCGCGACGCAACACGGGCAATAGCGGTGATCGCGGGGGGCTCGTCCACGAATCAGACGATATCCGGGGTACGTCGCAGGGGGGTTCCAAAAGAGTGGCAGAACCCTCGTCCAGCATGCCGATCCGATGAGATGAAACGACTTGTGGACGGCGGGACTACCCGTCGATAACGGGCGTGCTCGGCGGGCCTACTCCAGCGGCCAGAGCCGCCACGCCGTGAGGCGCACCGCTACCGAGGCGCCGTGCTGGTAGAGCAGCACCCAGCGCTCGTCGTGCGCTATCGAGTGCTGGAGTGGCTGGCAGCAGTCGTCCGGCAGGTACACGTGCGTGTACACTGTCCCCGCCCCGAGGGCCTCGAG
>CAYTRA010000121.1:0-7365 GCA_964439675.1 uncultured Dehalococcoidaceae bacterium | reverse complement strand
CCGGGTAGCCTGAGTGTGGAGCGGCACGTAGACTCAGCCGCACCTCGTCACCCCTCGCGCTGGCGGACGTCACGCTTGCAGACGGGCGTACCGCGTGCGGCGCACTCGCCGGAGGAGGCTCCCGCTGGAACTCCATGACGGACTCCAGGCCTCGATCATCGAGATGCACATCCACACCAACCCGGCCTCGTCGGACTCGATGCTCGACCCCCACGAACTGATCGCCCTGGCCCCCAGCATCGGCATTACCGGCGTCAACCTCACCGAGCACGACAAGGTGCTGGAGCCGCACCAGCAGAAGGCCTTCCGGGAGCAGCACCCGGACTTCTTCGTGAACTTCGGCATGGAGGTCTCCACGGACCTGGGGCACATGATCGCCGTGGGCCTGCCGACCTACCTGCAGGGCATCCGCAAGGCCGCGAAACTGCGCGAGGAACTCGACCGCCTCGGGGGCTACCTGATCGTCGCGCACCCGTTCCGCCGCCTCTTCGACCCGGTCACGGCCATGCGCACCGGGGAGAAGTTCGAGCTGACCCCGGAGCAGGCCGCAGAGACCATGCCGGTCTTCAAGCTGGTGCACGCCATCGAGATCGGCAACGGCGCCAACACGCCGCAGGAGAACTACTTCGCCGCGGAGGTGGCGCGCATCCTCGGGATCCCCGGTACCGGCGGTTCGGACGCGCACTCCACTAGCGGCATCGCCACGTTCGCCACGGGCTTCGAGAAGCATGTCACCACGCCGGAGGAGTTCCTGGAGGAACTGCACGCCGGACGCTTCGAGGCGATCCACCGCACCCGGGATGAGGGCCGCTGGGTCCGCCTGGAGGAAGGCTCCATCGAGGCGGCGACTGGCTCCTCGGACTAGGTCTGGCCGCCCGCCTCGACGGGTGTGACGCCTCGGTGGGTGCGAGCGTGCGCCGTCCCGTAGACTGACCTCGCGCCCGGAACCCCAGCCGCGCGCCTGGAATCGCTCGCGCATGCTCGACGAGTTCGTCGCCCTCGACCTGGAGACCACCGGGCTCAGCCTGGAGTCCGACCTCATCATCGAGGTGGGCGCGACGCGGTTTGACCGCTCCGGCCGCTTCGAGAACTATCGCACCTTCATCAACCCCGGCCGCTCCATCCCGCCCGAGGTGGTCGAACTCACCGGCATCTCCGACGCAGATGTCGCGGGCGCGCCTCGATTCTCCGAGGTGCGCGAGACCCTGCGCGAGTTCGTGGGGACCCGGGCGATCGTGGGGCAGAACATCGCGTTCGACCTCGCGTTCCTCGGCGCGGAGCAACTGACGCCGCCCGGGCCCTCGTTCGACACGTGGGAACTGGCCTCCGTCCTGCTGCCCACGGCGGACCGGCTGGGCCTCGGCGCCATCGCCGCGCTGCTGGGGGTGCACATGCCCGTCGCCCACCGGGCGCTCGCGGATGCCGAGGCGACACGGGACGTGTTCCTCGCGCTGCTGCGTCGGCTGGACGCCATGCCGCGCTCGCTGCTGGTGGAACTGCACGGCTTCGCCGGGTGGGCGGGCTGGTCCGTCGCGCCGCTCCTGGAGGACGCCCTGGCGCGCGCCGGCGAGGGCACGATCAGCGAGGAAGAGGCGCGCGCCGTCATGGCGACGCTGCCGCTCGCGCCTGCTCGGACGTCGTATGCCGCGCTCACGCCTCGCGAGCCCCGCATCCGCATCCAACCGCGCGAGGTGGACGAGATCTTCGCGCTCGCGGCGTCCAGGGCGGACCTGCTGCCGGACCTCGCGGGCGGCTTCGAGCGTCGGTCGGGGCAGGAGGAGATGGCGCGCGCCGTGTCCGAGCACCTGCGCGACGGGGGCTACCTGGCGGTTGAGGCCGGGACGGGCACCGGCAAGTCGCTCGCCTACCTCGTCCCGTCGCTCCTGCACGCCATGCGCAACGACGACCGCGTGGTGATCTCCACCCACACCCGCAACCTGCAGGACCAACTCGCGAGCAAGGACGCCCCCGCCGCTGCCGCGCTCGTGGAGGCGTACCTCGATGCGCCGGGGGCAGCGCGGGTGGCCGTGCTGAAGGGGCGCTCCAACTACCTGTGCCTGGAGCGCTGGGCGCAGGTGCGGCAGGACCCCTCGCCGCGAGGCGAGGCGGAGGTGCGCCTCTTCGCGCGCGTGGCGGCGTGGTTGCCGCAGACGGAGACGGGCGACCTGGCTGAGTTGTACATGACGTCCCAGGAGCAGCCGTGGTGGCCGCAGATCTCGGCGGACAGCAACGACTGCCTCGCGCGGCGGTGCTCGTACGTCCGAGACGGCTCGTGCTTCCTGTGGCAGGCGCGCCAGCGGGCCGCGGCGGCGCACATCGTGATCGCGAACCACTCGCTGCTGCTCGCGAACGCCTCGCGGGACGACCAGGTGCTGCCCCCGTTCAACCACCTGGTGATCGACGAGGCGCACCGGCTGGAGGACGTGGCCACGCAGCACTTCGGCGCCACGCTCTCCTGCAAGGACCTGCGCGACACCGTGGAAGCCCTCGGCATGACCGCGCGGAACGGCGAACCGGGTTTCGCGAGGCGGCTCCAGGGCCTGTCGACCGGCGGCGAGGCGCTGGCGCTGTCGCCGGCGGCCGGCCTGGCGCCGCTGGCGGCGCAACTGGACACCGCCTCCACCGAGACGCGCGAGCACGTCCGCTCCTTCATGGACGCCCTCCGCGCCTTCGTGGAGGAGGCCGTCGACGACGGCGAGTCGCCTCGACGGGACATTTCGCTCACCCCGGCTCGTCGAGGGCAGGCGTCCTGGGAGGAGGCGGAGACCATCGCAGTCACGCTGGACCTGGGGCTGCGCGTGCTGGGCGACCGGCTGACGCAGGTGCGGGAGACTGCGGCCGGGCTCGCCGACGGTGGCGTGGCGCTGCCGGACGACGTGAAGATCGAGGCGAACCGATACGCCGAGGCACTCGCGGCGGCCCGGGAGACCTTGCGCCGCGCCGTGCTGCGCTCCGACCGCGATGAGATCGCATGGGTCACGCGGGCGGAGGGTGACGTGCGTGTCGGCCGGGTGCCGCTAGAGGTCGCGCCACACCTGGCGGACGAGATCTGGGCGGGCCGAGAGTCGGTCCTGGCGACCAGCGCGACACTGACGGCGGGCGGCTCGTTCGACTTCGCCACGCAGCGGCTGGGACTGGACGAGGCGGACACGCTCACCGTGCCGTCCCCGTACGACTACCGCCGCGCGGTGCTCGCGCTGCTCGCCGAGGAACTGCCGGATCCGGGGATGCCCTCGTACGACTCGTCGCTGCAGATGACCATCGCGTCGCTGGTGCGGGCGAGCGAGGGGCGGACGCTGGTGCTGTTCACCTCGCACCAGGCGGTACGGGCCACTGCCGCCGCACTGCGCGACCCGCTGGCGGAGGACGACATCACGGTCTTCGCGCAGGGCGTGGACGGCTCGCCGACGCGGCTGCTGCGGCTGCTGCGCGAGCGGCCTCGGTCCGTGATCCTGGGGACGGCAGCGTTCTGGGAGGGCATAGACGTGCCGGGGGAGGCGCTGTCGCAGATCGTGATCGCGCGCCTGCCGTTCCCGGTGCCCACCGACCCCGTGTACGAGGGCCGCTCCGGCCAGTTCGACGACCCCTTCGGCGAGTTCGCGCTGCCGCAGGCCGTGCTGCGCTTCCGCCAGGGCTTCGGCCGCCTCATCCGCGGCTCCACCGACCGAGGCGTGTTCGTGGTGCTGGACAGCCGCATCGTGCGCCGCCAGTACGGCGAGGCGTTCCTGGACGGCCTCCCAGACTGCGAGGTGCGGACGCTCCGCGCGGCGGACCTGGCGTCGCACGTGGAGCGATGGCTGGCGTGAGCGCGCCTGGCTCCATCCCCTCGGGCAAGGTCTGGACGCGCTACCTCGGCGTGTCGCTGGTGCGCACCACGCAGGAGGAGGTGGCGGCGGACGCCTCGCTGGTGCGCGGGCTGACGGACGGCTGGGACCGCGCCGCCGAGCCGGCCCTGCCGGAGGCCCCCGCGAGCGCCGAGTGGTACCGCATCCGCGAGCGCGGCACCGACGTCGGCGTCGCCATCGTGCAGCGCAACTGCCCTCGGAAGGGGGAGGGCGCGCTCCTCGCGGTGTCCGTGGCGCGCGAGGCGCGCGGCCGGGCGTGCGCGACCAAGGCGCTGCTGGCGGCGGAGCGCCGGCTACTGGCGGACGGCGCGTCCAGGATGCTGGTGCGGGTGCCCCGGACGAACGGGCGCGGGATGTATTTCGCGCTGCGCGCGGGGTTCACGCCCGTGCCGGTCGGGGAGCGCCCGGACGACCCGGGTGACGCCACATGGCACTCGCGGAAGCCGGCGCCAGCGGGCTGAGGGTCGCTTACTTCGGGACTACTCGGGGTCCGGCCGCTTGCCGCGGCGCTCCTCGCGGGCTTCCTGGCGGCGACGCTGGCGTTCGAGCGCTTCGCGCCGGCGCTGCTCGAAGGTGTCGCGCGCCCAGGAGCGCCAGGCCCACACGAGCGAGAACGCGAGGCCGATGTACATCAGCAGATCCAGCGCATCCAGCGCGCCGGGGGAGAAGTTGTTGGACGCCAGCCGCCCGACGAACACGCCGAGGACAAACAGAAAGACATAACGCACCCGCGAGGGCCGTTTGACCGGCTGATCGCTCACGGCCTAGTCGTCCTCGACGCGGCGGAACGCGCGACGCTCGGCCGGGGCGGGGGCGCCGGCAGGAGGTAGCGGGAGTTCCTCGCCGTAGAGCGAGCGCACCATCGCCTCCGCGCGGGCGCGCTCGGGGCCCAGCGCGGCCTCCGCCGCGCGTCGCTCCGCCTCGATGCAGTCGCCGCAGTACGTCTCCACGCCCAGCGACTCACCGAGGACGGCGTCACCGCAGTCCTTCGCTTCGATGCCGGAAGCGGCGTTGTAGGGGTTGAGGTGGAACGAGCGGCCGCAGGCGAAGCACTCGGAGAGCCAGATGGCAGCCTCCGCCTGCTCGCCGCAGACGGCGCACGTCAGGTCACTGGCCGGAGCATCTCCCATGGGAGCATCGGGCATTAGTCCCACCCCTCGCCACGTCGCAGGCGGTCCAGGCGGCTGCGGACGGCGTCTCGGGCGTTGCGCCGAGCGTCCGCGCCGCTGCCCAGCGTGCCGAGGTAGCGCGCTCGGCGCAAGCCATGCAGCGCGCTCCCCAGCGCCGGGCTGCGTGGCACACCGAGGGCCACGAGTTCCTCGGCGGTCAGCGGCGCCCGCGTGCGCTCCCACCGGCGGAGTTCCCGCTGGAGCGGCGGCTGCGCGGCCGGATCGAGCCAGCGCGCGGCGACGCGGGCGTCCTTGCGTGCGCCCTCGAGGGCAACGAGACGCCTTGGATCGACGCCATCCACCACGCGAAGGCCCTCCTCCAGCAGGTGGGCGGCCTCCTCCACGGCCAGGCGCGCCTCTCGGGGCGCGGAGAGGCGGTCGAGGACGGCGGCGCGCCGGGGCAGCGGCGCGAGCATGACGGCGGCGAGGCGGGCTGCCGGCATGGCGGCGCGGCGCTTCAGGGCGTCGCGGGACGCCTCCGGCAACGTCCACGCCTCGTGGGTGCCACGGAGGACGCCCCAGTCGTCCAGGAGGCCGACGGCCTTCGCCACGCGGCCACGGCCGGCGGTGCGGGCAAACTCGGCCCACAGGCGCTCACCGGAGATCGAGGCGAGCCATCTTGTGCCGTCTTCGATGAGGCGTTGCGTGACGGGATCCGGGCGCAGGTCGAACAGCGCGGCGGTGCGGGCGCCACGCCAGAGGCGGGTGGCGTCGTCCTGGAACGAGCGGTCGTGCAGGACGCGCAGGGTGCGCGCCTCCAGGTCACGCAGGCCGTCGAACGGGTCGACCACGCGCCCGCGGTCGGGCCCGACGAGGCCGAGGGCGACCGCGTTCACGGTGAAGTCGCGGCGGCGCAGGTCCGCCTCCAGGCTTTGGGTGGCCTCCACGAGGGGCAGGGCGCCAGGCTCGACATAACCCTCGGTGCGCAGGTGCGCCAGGTCGAGGCGGCGGCCATCGAGGACCAGCGAGGCGGTACCGAACCTCGGCTCATGCTTTGTCGTGAGGGCCTCGACGTTCGCCCGCGCCTCGATGCTCGCGAGCAGCGCATCCAGCGGGCCGCGCACCGCGAGATCGAGGTCGTGCACCTGGGCGCCGAGCGCGACATCGCGCACCACGCCGCCGACGGCCCAGAGGTCGCACCCGGTGTCACTCGCGGCCGCCTCGGTGGTGCGGAGGAGACGGGCGAGCGGCGGGTCGAGGGCGACGTGGAGCGCAGAGAGTGTAGGGCGCGTAAGCATTTGAGCGTTTCTTGACACTGGGGAAGCGCGGTTCCTACGATGCCTGAACCAGCGGCGTTCTCTCCCCGACCTTGCCGCTGGGGCTGAATCAGCACACATCGTACGCCGCGGGTGGGGCGCGTACGCTGAGATAGGGTCGGGCTTGCGCACCTTGGCACCCTCTATGCACCCCACCGATCCGGGCTCTCGCGCCCGTCCTTCCGGCTCCGGTCCGTCCGATCCTGGCGAGAACGCCGCGCTTCCCGGCGGAAGTGTCGCGGACCTCCAGGGCATCCTGGGCGTGGAGTTCGCCTCCGTGGACCTGCTGCTGGCGGCGCTGACCCACCCCTCCTTCGCGAATGAACACCCCGAGGACCCCGCGCCCACGAACGAGCGCCTGGAGTTCCTCGGCGACGCCATCCTGGGCGCCATCGTGGCGCAGGCGCTGTACGAGCGCTTCCCGAGCGTGCAGGAGGGCCGTCTCACGGAGTGGCGCTCCGCGCTGGTCTGCGGGCCGACGCTCTCGCGGGTGGCCACGGACGTGCTCGGCCTCGGGCCGTGGCTCCGCCTCGGACGTGGCGAGGAGCAGACCGGCGGCCGGGAGCGCGAGGGCAACCTGGAGCGCGCATACGAGGCGGTGGTAGGGGCGATCTACCTGGACCGCGGGCTCGCCGTGGCCACGGAGTTCGTCCACCGCACGCTGGGCGACGAGTTCGACGCGCTGGCGCGCGACCCAGGGGTGCTGAACCCCAAGGGGACGCTCCAGCAACTGTCGCAGGACAGCCTGGGCCGACCGGAGTACCGGTTGGTCTCGCAGCAGGGCCCGGAGCACGACCGACAGTTCACCGTGGAGGTGTTCTTGCAGGGCGAGCGGCTGGGCCGTGGACGGGCGGGGACCAAGCAAGAGGCGGAGAAGGAGGCGGCGCGTCAGGCGCTGCCGAAGGTGCGGGAGATGCTCTCGCAACGGATCGACGAACCGGGGGCGGGGGAGCATGGGACGGCCGGTGGAACGGCGGTCCCCGGAAGTGGATCCTAGGTGTACCTCAGACTGCTAGAAGTCCACGGCTTCAAGGCGTTCGCGGACCGGCAACGGTTCGAGTTCGGCCCCGGGATGACCGTGATCGCCGGGCCCAA
>CAYTRA010000120.1:0-7380 GCA_964439675.1 uncultured Dehalococcoidaceae bacterium | reverse complement strand
CCGTCCACGCGTCCCAGTCGATCGCCGGCTCGGTCATACGTGACTCCTGCTCCACCACGGCCGTCCCGAATCCTCTGAGGCCGCGCGTGATCGAGGCGAGCCGGCTACGTGCGGTTCGCATCATCCCAGCGGGTCTTGAAGTCCTCGATGGCGTCCATGTGCTCGGCGGTGGTGTCGTGGCCGGACGCGAGGGTGCTGATGTTCAGGTGCGTGGCGCCCGCCTCCTGCCACGCCAGCGCCTCGTCCACGTCCTTCGCGAGGTCGCCCGAGAGTCGCAGCGTGGGGCCGATGCCGATGCCGGACGCCTCCCGGCGCGCCAACCGGGCCGCTTCGTGGATGCGCTCGATGCGTCCCGGGAGTTCGGCGGGGGTGAGGCGGAGCGGGAACCACCCGTCCGCCAGCCGGCCCACGCGGTCCAGGGTGGCGTCCACGTTGCCCCCCATCCAGATGGGGATCGGCAGCCGTGGTCGAGGCGAGATGCCCGAGAGCGGGATGTGGTCAAAGCGGCCCTCGAAGTCCACGACCGGCTCCGTGAACAGGCGGCGCAGGAGGGTGACTTGCTCCTCCAGGCGACGAGCGCGAGTACGAAACTCCTGGCCCATGCCCTGGAACTCGACCGCGTTCCAGCCCAGCCCCACGCCCAGGATCAGGCGTCCGCTGGACATCCTGGCCACGTCGGCGGCCTGCTTCGCCACCAGCGCCGTCTGCCGCTGCGGCAAGACGAGCACGCCCGTGACGAGTTCGAGGCGGTTCGTGACCGCCGCCAGGTGCGCGAAGAGGACGAACGGATCCGTGAACGGTGTTTCCGAGTCGTACGGGCCGGTGAAGCCGCCGGGCCGGTCACGGAGGGCGCCCAGGACGTGGTCGTAAGCCAGGTAGTGGGTGTAGCCCGCATCCTCCGCGGCCTGCGCGTGGGCACGGATGGACATGGGGCTGCCGCTCAGGTCCGCGTGCGGGAACACGACTCCGATCCGCACGCAGGTGCCTCCCATTCCTGCGCCCACCGGGAAGGGTGGGCTGCTCGCAACGTTCGCGAGGCCGCCGCCCGATGTCAACTGTGCGCCTTTACTGGGCGCTCGAGGGCGCCCTCGACTGCGTCGCGGCAGCGCCGGTGCTAGCCTCGCCCGGCGGAGGGCGGATGACCAATCGTCACCTGGTGATCCTGGGCCTGGGGGTCTTCGCCGTCGCCTGGGCCGCGCCCTTCATCCGCCTGGCCTCCGAGGCCGGCGCCGCCGCGCTCACCATCGCCGCGCTCCGCCTCGCGTTCTCGGCCCCGCCGATGCTGGCGGCCGCCACCTGGTCCGGCATGCGCGACCTGCGATGGCTCACGCGCCGCCAGTGGGGGCTGCTCCTCGTCTCGTCCGTCGCGCTCGCACTGCATTTCGCGCTGTGGGCCGCCTCGCTGGAGCGCACGTCCGTCGCCACCAGCGTCGTGCTGGTGACCACGGAGCCGGTGTTCGTGGCCATCGGCGCGGCCGTGTTCCTGCGTGAGCGCCCGTCACCGGCGGTCGTCGCCGGGATCGCGATCGCCCTCATGGGCGCCCTCGTGATGGTCAGCGACGACTGGGGCGACCGAGGCACCATGGGCGGGAACCTGCTGGCGCTGCTCGGCGCCGCTGCTGTAAGCGTCTACGTGATCGTGGGACGGGATGCGCGGCAGCGGCTGTCGCTTACATCGTACGGTGCGGTGGTCTACTCGATGACCGCGCTCATCCTCCTCGCCGCCGCGCTCGCGAGTGGGACGCACCTCGTGGGACTCAGTGGTGAGGCGTACCTGTGGATCGCCGCAATGGCCCTGGTGTGCCAGTTGGTGGGGCACAACTCCATCAACTGGTCGCTCGGCGCGCTCCCCGCGGCCGTCGTGGCCGTCGCCATCCTCGGCGAGCCCGTGCTGACCTCGGTGATCACGGCGTTCGTGCTGGATGAGGTGCCTACACTGCTGGAACTCGGCGGCGGCGCTGTGGTGCTGGCGGGGGTCTTCGTGGCGCTTCGAGGCGAACGCCGCACCTCGCCAGAACTCGTCGAGCCGGTGAAGGTCTGAGCGCAGAAGGAGCAGAACGTGCCACCACTTCCGACAGCGGGCCCCCTGCAAGGGATCCGAGTGCTGGACCTGACCTGGGTGCTGTCCGGACCGTTCTGCACGCTGACGCTGTGCGACCTGGGCGCGGACGTGATCAAGGTGGAGCGTCCGCCCTACGGCGACGTGTCACGCACCACCGGCCCGATGATCGACGGCGAGTCCGGCTACTTCTTCTCCGTGAACCGTGGCAAGCGCTCCATGGCGCTCGACCTGACCTCTGACGAGGGCAAGGCGATCTTCCTGCGCCTGGTGCGCGAGGCGGACGTGGTAGTGGAGAACTTCACGCCCGGCAAGATGGCCGCGCTGGGCCTGGGCTACGACGAGCTCTCCGAGGTCAACCCGCGCCTCATCTACGCCGCGATCTCCGGCTACGGCCAGACGGGGCCGCTGTCCTCGCGGCCGGCGCTGGACGTGATCGTGCAGGGCGCCGGCGGGGTGATGAGCGTGACCGGCTACCCGGACGGCGATCCGGCACGGCCGGGCCTGTCGCTGGGCGACGTGGCGGCCGGGCTCTACTGCGCCATCGGCGTGCTGGCCGCCCTCCAGGAGCGCGAGCGTTCCGGCAAGGGCCAGATGGTGGACATCTCCATGCTGGACTGCCAGATCGCCATCCAGGAGAACGCGTACATGCGCTACCACCTCACCGGTGAGGAGCCGCAGCGCCTGGGTACGCGACATCCCACGGCGGTGCCGTTCCAGGCCTTCCCCACGGCGGACGGGTGGATGGTGCTGGCGCTTGCGTGGAGCGTGCCCAACCAGTGGGCGCTGCTCTGCGCCGAACTCGACGTGCCGGAACTCATCGATGACCCGCGCTTCCACTCCGCCGCCGCGCGGTCGAGGAACCACGCGGACCTGGAGCCACTGCTCCGGGCGGCGTTCCGCAAGAAGACCACCGCCGAGTGGGTTGACGCCCTCCAGCAGTACAACATCCCGTGCGGGCCCCTGAACACGATCGCCCAGGCCGCCTCGATGGAGCAGGTAGCCGTGCGCGACATGCTGCCGGAGGTGCCGCACCGCACCTTCGGTTCGGTCCGCCTCGCGAACAGCCCGGTGAAACTGTCACGCACGCCGGCAGGGATCCGTGGCACCTCACCGGACATGGGCCAGCACAGCCGCGAGGTGCTCGCAGAGATGCTCGGCCTCGAGGCGAGCGCCCTCGACGACCTCATCTCGCGACAGGTGGTGTGGGAAGAGCGTCCCGAGGTGGAACTGGGCTAGCCCGCTACCGGCGGCGGCGCGGGAAGATCGAGCGCGGGCGCAGCACGCCTCGCAGTCCGTAGATGGTGACCACGCCCACGGCGCCGAGGGCGATCAGCCCCACGGCGAGGATTGTGCGCAGGCGCGTGTCCTCCTCCGTGAAGCGGTCCTCGAGTACCTCCGGGGCGCCGATCTCGGCGCGCTCAAGGTTGAAGGTGTTGATCTGCGTGGCCGACTGGAGGAGCGCCACGTTGCCGTCCAGCGAGCGGCCGACCAGGGCGTCCGCTGCCCATCCGAGGGCCGTCGCGTCCGTGCCGCTGACGCTCAGGAGCGCGCGTCCGGGCGCCCACGGCACCTCGACCTCCTGGATCGCGCCGATGCGCGACGAGTCCAGGATCTCCGTCAGCGTGCCGGCCTCTTCCACCAGGGCGCGCGTGCCGTCCTCACGCAGGACCAGCGGCAGGTAGCGCTCCAGTTCCTGCCCCAGCGGCGTGGAGGGCGGCACCCCGATGGCGACGACGTGGCGGTCGCCCAGCGACTCCGGGGTGGCCTCCAGGACGCTCTGCACCTCGAACTGGTTCTGGGCGCCGAAGGCGCGGCCCAGGGCGATCATGGCGAGCATGCCCGCGCGCAGCGCCTCGTCATCCAACGCGTTGACCACGATGGTCGTGTCGCGCACGCCTCGGAAGCCGGCGAACGGGAAGGGGAGGGCGCCCAGGTTGCTGCCGGCGGCGGTGCCGGCGACCTGCGGGAGGTTGATCGCGGAGTCGTCGTGGATCGTCATCCAGAGGCGCTCCGGCGCCGTGGACTCGCAGGGGGCCAGGACCAGCGACTGGCGGTCGTACAGGTTGGCCCGGAGCGTCAGGGCGTTGGGGCCGATGCGCAGGACGTCCCACGGCAGCTCCACGCGGTAGGAGCCTCGGCGGTTGTCTTCCTCATCCATCAGCACCGTCGCCACGGTCTGGCCGTTGAGGTCCACGATGATGTTGGAGCGGCGCGTGTCCAGGCTGTCCGGGAACGACAGGACGAGGTCCATCTGACCCACGGAGCCCGGCGCCGCGGCGGGCGCGCTGAAGGCGACCGTCACGTTGCCGGCCTGGCCCTCGATGGTGTTCTCGCTCGTGCCGGCATCGAGGAACGTGAAGGTGGACTGGAAGGCGGTGGTCACCGGTGGGATCACCGGTTCCAGCAGCACGGCCTCCGGCCCCGCCAGCAGCGCCGAGGGCTCGTCGAGCGTGAGCGCGTCCACGCCCCGGCCGACGGCGGCCGGCGTCTCGCCGGTCACCAGGAGCGCTCGGTAGAGCGGGTTCCACGGCGACTCACCAGCGCGAGGTACCCCACGTCCTCCGCCAGGTCCTGCCCGGCCCGTTTGAGCGAGCGCGAGGCGCTGTCGTAGGTCGCGCCGGTGCGGGGGAGCGCTTCGCCCACCAGCGGGTTGCGGTCCGGGTTGCCGATGAGGATGAGCTGGTGCCGGGCCAGTTCGTCGTCAGTGAGCGTGTTCACGCGGCGGATGCGGACCAGGTCCAGGTCATAGAACACACGCGACGCGAGGCCTGTGGCGACCTGGTACGCGGCGGTCAGGTCGTTCCCCGTCGGGTTGTCCGGGATGCCGATGATCAGCGGCGCCACGATCGGGTAGCCCGCACGGAAGAACGGGTACGGGTAGTCCGAGAGGTTCGCCTCGCCCAGCGAGGGGACGGGCGGATCGTGGGCGAAGTCCATCTCGAAGAACGTGCTGCCCAGGATGGTGGAGAAGAGGGCCGAACTCGCGGAGGACTCGCAGAACTGCCCGGTGGTCATGTTGAACGTGAACGTGAGGCGGTTGAAGTCCTGCTCCACCAGGTCACGCGGGATGGCGACCTCGTACGTGCCGCCGTTGACGTTCCGTTCGTCCAGTTGCACGGCCAGCAGCGGGCGGTCGTTGAAGGCGATGGCGACGGCGGACTGCTCCGGGTCCAGCAGGTTGGAGTGCGTCAGGTCCACTACCAGCCGCGAGTCGTCCCCGATGTCGTAGTCGCCGTGGCCAGAGAAAAAGAAGTCCAGTTGGGCTGATGCGCCGAAGACGGGCGTATCGCCAAAGCCGAGGTCGTCGAGCGTGGTGATGCGCTCGGGGGCTTCCTTGACCGCCTCGTCGTCCGGGGCCTGCGCGTAGGCTCCGCCGCGAGCGACGACCAGCATGACCGCGAGGAGGCCGAAGACCAGCACGCGCCTGGGCGCACTCTCCCGGGGACGCTCACGTCGCTGCATGACGTAAAACCTAGCATCCGCCGTCGTTACGGCAGGCAGCACTACTCAGGGTTAACCCAACCTCAACCGGTGACTGAGCGGCAGCAGGGCGGGGCCGCCGAGATATCTGTTTCGGGCATATGTGCAATTTGTAACGAATCAGGTATAGTGCCGTTCTCGCACCTTGTGACAAAAGGCGCAAAGTTGGGAAACCGTCCGCAACCTGATCCGGCTGCGGTAGGATGAGCGTTCTCCTTGACCCGGGGAACCAGCAAGGAAGACAGCGTGAGGCCGATCGAGACAGAGACCCTCCACCCCGTCATGCCACCGGGGCCGGCCTCTTCAAAGCCGACCTTGCTGGTGAGTGCGCAGGACTTCATCGACTCGTGCGGCACGGGCTTCGTCGCTGAGACCAGCGGCGAGCGCACGCGCCGCGTGGTGGAGATGGCCGTCCGAGCGGTGGACGCCCTCACACACCGAGGCGCCGTGAACGCCGACCCACTGACCGGCGACGGCACGGGCATCAGCATCCAGATCCCGTTCGACCTGCTGGCGGACGACTTGGCCCGCATGAACGGCGACCTGCCGTCCGCGGAGGACCTGGCCGTGGCCATGGTCTTCCTGCCACACGACGAGTCCAAGCGACCCCGAGCGCGAGAGATCCTGGAGGCGGAGTGCCGAAACGTCGGCATCCGAGTGATGGGCTGGCGCACTGTACCCACCAACACGTCTGTGTTGGGGCCGCAGTCGCTAGAGTCGCTTCCTGGATTCGAGCAACTGCTCCTGCGCAGACCGGCGGACCAGCAGGGTCCGCACTTTGACCGCTCTCTGTACCTCGCCCGCCGTCGTGCCGAACGGCTCTTCAACTCGGAATGTCTCGGCTGTTACGTGGTGTCGATGTCATCCACCACGGTCGTATACAAGGGAATGATGGTCGCCGGCCGCCTGGCAGACTTCTACCCAGACCTGGCGGACGAGCGCGTCACCTCCGCCATCGCCCTCTACCACCAGCGCTTCGCCACCAACACACTGCCGTCCTGGGAACTGGCCCAGCCGTTCCGCATGACCGCCCACAACGGCGAGTTCAACACCCTGCTGGGCAACCGCAACTGGATGCGCGCGCGCGAGCCGGAACTCGCCTCCCCCGTGTGGGACGAGGACGTGAAGGACCTGGCGCCTGTCATCCAGCCCATCGGCTCTGACACGGCATCCTTCGACGAGGCGCTGGAACTGCTGGTGCTGTCCGGCCGTGACCTGCTGCATTCCGTGATGATGCTGATCCCCCAGGCCTGGGAGAACATGCCCAACCTGGACGCCAACCTGCGCGCCTTCTACGAGTACCACGCCTGCCTCACGGAGCCGTGGGACGGCCCGGCGGCCATCGCCGTGACCAACGGCCTGCAGGTGGCGGCCATCATGGACCGCAACGGCCTGCGCCCGGCGCGCTACCAGGTGACCTCGGACGGCCTCGTGGTGATGGGGTCGGAGGTGGGGCTCGTCGCGCTGGACCCGGCGACGATCGTGGAGTCCGGCCGCCTGGGCCCGGGCGAGATGATCGCCGTGGACACCACTCGGCGGCAGTTCCTCCACAACGAGGAGATCAAGCGGGAGGTGGCCAGCCGCCGCCCGTACGGCGATTGGGTGCGGCGCAACATCATGTCGCTGCGCACGGACTCCTCGAACGGCCATTACGGCGACCTGGAGCACGAGGTCAGCACGCTCCAGCAGTTGCACGGCTACACGCACGAGGAACTCGAGTACGTCGTGAAGCCCATGGCGGAGGACGGCAAGGAAGCCGTGGGCTCCATGGGCGACGACACGCCGCTGGCCGTACTGCAGGACGAGCCGCGCATCCTCTACACCTACTTCAAGCAGAA
>CAYTRA010000119.1:1749-7460 GCA_964439675.1 uncultured Dehalococcoidaceae bacterium | reverse complement strand
CCACGCGCCAGCCCGCCATCGCGGACTCGGTGGTGGACCTCATCGGCAACACGCCGCTGGTGCGCCTGAACCGCATCGGCGGGCCGGACTGCGCGGAGATCCTGGGCAAGTTCGAGGTGTTCAACCCGGGCGGCTCCGTGAAAGACCGCATCGCGCGGTCCATGGTGGAGGACGCCGAAGCGGCGGGCCGCATCAAGCCGGGCGACACGCTGGTGGAGCCGACCTCCGGCAACACCGGCATCGGCCTGGCGATGGTCTGCGCCACCAAGGGCTACCGGCTGGTGCTGACCATGCCGGAGGACATGAGCCTGGAGCGCCGCCGCCTGCTGGAACGCTTCGGCGCGCAACTGGTGCTCACCCCCGCCATCGAGGGCATGACCGGCGCGGTCTACGCCGCGCAGGAACTGGTGGAGAAGCAGCACCACGTGATGCTGGGCCAGTTCGACAACCCGGCGAACCCGGCGGCGCACCGCGACACCACGGCGCGCGAGATCCTCGAAGCGACGGGCGGGCAACTGGACGCCTTCGTCGCCGGGGTGGGCACGGGCGGCACGGTCACGGGCGTGGGCGAGGTGCTCCGCGAGGAGGGCGTGCAGGCGCGCATCGTGGCGGTGGAGCCCTCGAGGGCACCGGTGCTACAGGGTGGCCGCGCGGGCATCCACGGCATCCAGGGCATTGGCGCGTCGTTCGTGCCGGGGGTGCTGAACCGCGAGGTGTACGACGAGATCATCGGCGTCCGGGACGAGGACGCGCTGGAGATGACGAAGCGACTGACCCGGGAGGAGGGGCTGCTGGTCGGCATCTCCTCCGGGGCGAACGTGTGGGCGGCGTTGAAGGTGGCGCGAGCGCTGGGGCCCGGCAAGCGGGTGGTGACCATGCTCTGCGACACCGGCGAGCGCTACCTGACGGTGTCCATGTAGCGCTGACGGTTTGGGGTAGCGCTGCCGCCGGCGCTCTCGAAGTGAACCAGGAACTGAGTGAAGGATCGGCATGCCGGTCAGTGTCTATATCCCCTCGCCGTTCCGCCGGATCACGGCGAACCGAGAGAACGTGACGGTGGAGGGGGCTACGGTGGGGGAGGTGTTGGACGCCGTGGAGCGCGCGTACCCCGGGTTCGCGAACCTGGTGTATGACGCGGACCGCCGCGTCCCCACGCACATCAACGTCTACCTGAACAACACAGAGATTCACGATCTCGATGGCATCGAGACGAAGGTATCGGACGGCGACCAGGTTGCCGTCATCCCCGCGCTGGCGGGTGGATCAGGGGGAAGCAATGTCTGATGCACCGCAGACAGCACCACAGGCAGCACCGGGTGGCAGGGCCTCTGAGGCGCTGACACCGGAAGAGGTGATGCGTTACTCGCGGCACATCATCATGCCGCAGGTGGGGCCGCAGGGTCAGCGCAAGTTGCGCAACGGCAAGGTGCTGGTGATCGGCGCGGGCGGCCTCGGCGGGCCGGTGGCGCTGTACCTGGCGCTGGCCGGCGTGGGCAAGATCGGGCTGGTCGAGTTCGACGTGGTGGACCTGTCTAACCTGCAGCGGCAGGTGCTGCACACCACGGCGGACGTGGACCGGCCGAAGATCCAGTCCGCGGCGGAGAAGTTGCTGGCGTACAACCCGCACATCGAAGTGGTGCAACACCACATGCCCATCACCAGCGACAACGCCATGGAGATCATCTCCGGCTACGACATCGTGGTGAACGGGGCGGACAACTTCGCCACGCGGTACCTGGTAAACGACGCGTGTTACCTGGCGGGCAAGACGCTGGTGGACGGCGCGATCCTGCTGTTCGACGGCCAGGCCACGGTCTACAAGCCGGGCCAGGGCTGCTACCGCTGCCTCTACCCGGACCCCCCGCCACCGGGGCTTGTGCCCTCGTGCGCCGAGGCTGGCGTGTTGGGCGCGATCACGGGCATCGTGGGTTCCATCCAGGCGACGGAGGTCTTCAAGCAGATCCTGGACATCGGCAATCCGCTGGTGAACCGGCTGCTGCTGGTGGACGCGCTGACCATGGAGTTCCGCACGATGAAGCTGCGTCGGGACCCCAGCTGCCCGCTGTGCGGTGACAACCCGACGGTGAAGGAACTGATCGACTACGACGCCTTCTGCGGCTCGCCGCCGCTGGAGATGCCGGCCGCGACGACGGCGTAAGTCGGGGCGGCGCCTTGCGAGCGCCACTTGCGCTCCCCTCGGGCGGGGACAGGCCTTCGGGCCGTCCCACGCCACGGGGTGGAGGCGCGCAGAGGGGAAGAGGACGGACGATGGCGGTGACCGTACACGTGACCTCGGTGATCCAGCAGGTCGTGAACGGCCAACGGGAGTTCAGCGCCGACGGAGGCACCGTGGGCGAGTTGATCGACAACGTCGAGGAGAACTACCCGGGCTTCGCGGCGCGGGTGGTGGACGAGAACGGCGAACTGCGCCGCTTCGTCAACGTCTACCTGAACGACGAGGACGTGCGGTACCTGGGGGGCAAGGACACGGCGCTGAAGGACGGGGACACGGTCTCCTTCCTGCCGGCGCTGGCCGGCGGGATCTAACTCGAGGGCGGCACCGCCTCGACGTCCTGGGGTACGCCTCGGTGGGTCGGGGGCGGGAGAAGGGGAGCGGCAGGTGAAAGCGAAGAGCCTCCTCGACCTCATCGGGAACACGCCGCTGGTGGACATCTCCGCGATGTCGCCGAACCCGCGCGTGGAGATCTGGGCGAAGCTGGAGGGGCAGAACCCCACCGGCTCCGTGAAGGATCGGATCGCGTGGTTCATGGTCCAGGAGGCGGAACGCTCCGGCATCCTGAAGCGCGGCGACACGATCCTGGAGCCCAGCAGCGGCAACACCGGCATCGCGCTGGCGATGATCGGGAGCCTGCGCGGGTACGACGTGAAGATCGTCATGCCGGACGCCGTGTCGCAGGAGCGCGTGCAACTCCTGGAAGCGTTCGGGGCGGAGATTATCTTCTCGCCCGGCGACCTGGGATCGAACGGCGCGGTCAAGCGCGCGACGGAGATCCGCGACGAGCACCCCGACTGGGTGATGCTCTTCCAGTACGAGAACGAGATGAACCCGCGCGCGCATTACGAGACCACCGCGCCGGAGATCATCGCGGACCTGCCCGACCTCGATGTGTTCGTGGCCGGCCTGGGCACCGGCGGCACGTTGACGGGCACGGGGCGTCGGCTGAAGGAGCACAACCCGGCGATCCGCGTGGTGGCGGCAGCGCCTCACCCGGGCGACCTGGTGCAGGGCCTGCGCGCGCTGGAGGACGGCTACATCCCGCCGGTCTTCGACGACACGGTGCTGGACGGCCGCATCGTGGTGGACTCCGCGACCTCGTTCGCCCTCACGAAGGAACTGACGCAGAAGACCGGCGTGTTCGCCGGCATCTCCGCAGGGTCCGTGGTGCGCACTGCGCAGCGGACGGCGGAGCGCATGGAGTCTGGGAAGATCGTGGTCCTGCTGGCGGACGGCGGGTGGAAGTACCTGTCGACCGGCCTCTGGAGCCAGGACTACGAGGACATCCGCGAGGCTGTCGCGGAGAAACTGTGGTGGTGAGTCGCCTGCTCGCGGTGCGGCACGCCTCCTGGCAGACGTGAACTGACGCGCGCTCCACGTGCTGGGGACGCGCGATGTGCGGTGATGGGCAGCGGAGGAGGAGGGACCAGATGGTCGACAAGCTGGTGACCTGCGACTGGGTGCAGGAGCACAAGAATGACCCCAACGTGCGCCTGGTGGAGGTGGACGTTGACACGGAAGCATTCCGCGAGGGGCACATCGAAGGCGCAATCTCCTGGAACTGGACGACCCAGCTCCAGGACGCCGTGACGCGCGACATCCTCACCAAGGAGGACTTCGAGGCGCTCATGCAGCAGTCCGGCATCACGCCGGACACGCACGTGGTGCTCTACGGCGACAACAACAACTGGTTCGCTGCGTACGCGCTGTGGCTGATGGAACTCTACGGCCACGAGAAGGTCTCGCTGATGGACGGCGGCCGCGTGAAGTGGCTGGGCGACAACCGCCCGACGACTACGGCGGAGCCGAGCGTGCAGCCGACCTCCTACCAGGCGAAGGACGCAGACCCCTCGATCCGCGCGAAGCGCGACGACGTGCTGCAGGCGGTGGGTAGCAGCGACATCAACCTGGTGGACGTGCGCAGCCCTGCGGAGTTCACCGGAGAGGTGATCGCGCCTCCGGGCATGACCGAGACGGCGCAGCGCGGCGGCCACATCCCAGGCGCGCGCAACGTGCCGTGGGCCCGCGCCGTCAACGAGGACGGCACGTTCAAGTCGCCGGAAGAACTGAAGGCGCTGTACGAGGGCGCCGGGGTCCAGCCGGGCGAGGACACCATCGCCTACTGCCGCATCGGCGAGCGCTCCAGCCACACGTGGTTCGTGCTGAAGCACATCCTGGGCTACGAGAACGTGAAGAACTACGACGGCTCGTGGACCGAGTACGGCTCCATGGTCGGCGTGCCGATCGAGAAGTAGCGCCGTCCGAGGCGCGCTGATCGCGCCCCGGACAGCCGTCCGGCGGGGGAAGAAGGCGGGATGGTGGCCTCGAAAGATGGGGCGGCACTGGAGCAGACGCTGCTGCGTCGCGTGCTGGCCTCGGGCGATGGCCGGCGGCTGCACCTGCGGTTCGACGCGGGTGTGCTGGACCGGTACCGCTCGATGTCCGGGGCGCAACTGATCCGCACGCGTACGGTCGGCCGCATCACGGTCCCCAATCGCTGGTCGCTGGACGTGGGCATCGCCCCACTGGACGAGGACGCCTCCATGTCTCGAGACGCCTCGTCCGGTGGGGTGGTGCTGCACGCGACGCTCGGCGACCTGCTGGACCGGCTGCCGGAGGAGGAGCGCGACCACTGGATAGCGCACCTGGCGCCGCAGCCCGCGAGCCTGAACTTCCTGCAGATGAAGATGGCCGCCGGGGCCTGCATCGATGACGGTGAGCCCGAGGCGTGGGTGTAGAGCGCCGGCCTCCTCATCGAGGCAGCGCTCGGCACCAGCGAGTTGTAGATAGGGTTCGTCTCTATGCCGCGGATCCCGCAGGAGATTGTGGATGCGATGGTCGCGCATGCGCGCGAGGACTTGCCGAACGAGGCGTGTGGGATGGTGCATGCCCTCGACGGCGAGCCGGTGGAGGCGCATCGCGTGGGGAACATCGCTGCGAGTCCGTACCGGTACGAGATGGACCCGCTGCAGATGCTGAAGCTGGAGCGTGCTCGCGAGGAACGTGGCGAGACGCTGTTCGCCATCTACCACTCGCACGTGGCCTCGAAGGCGTATCCGTCGCCGACGGATGTGCGGATGGCGTTCTTCCCGCCGGGTGAGTTGGACCAGGAACCGATGTTCCCGGGGACGTACTACATCCTGGTGTCGCTGGAGCACGACGAGCCTGACGTTCGCGCGTACCTGATCACGCGCGGCGGTGACATCACCGAAGAGCCGATCGAGGTCGTGTGATGGCCCTCGATGCGCGCGCGCCGGGGCCGGCGCCGATCACGATCGGCGGGACGGTGTTCGAGTGGGGCGAGCGCACCTATGTGATGGGGATCATCAACGCCTCGCCGGACTCGTTCTCCGGCGACGGGATCCCGGACCCTGCTGCGGCGGCGCGACTCGCGGAGGAGATGGTGGCGTCCGGGGCGCACCTGCTGGACGTGGGGGCCGAGTCCACGCGGCCGGAGTTCGCACCCGTGGACGCC
>CAYTRA010000119.1:0-1649 GCA_964439675.1 uncultured Dehalococcoidaceae bacterium | reverse complement strand
CCGGAGTCGCAGATCATCGTGGACCCGGGGTACGGGTTCGGCTGGGGGCCCGTGCGCGACTTCGAGATGCTGCGGCGGCTGGACGAACTGGCGGCGCTGGGGCGCCCGGTGCTGATCGGGACGTCTCGGAAGTCGTCGATCGGCTACGTGATCGATCGGCCGGCTCAGGAACGCACGTACGGGACGGCGGCGACAATCGCGATCGCCATCGAACGCGGGGCGGACATCGTGCGGGTGCATGACGTCGAGGAGATGGCGCAGGTGGCGAAGGTGACGGACGCGATCGTCCGCGCCCGCGTCCCGTGACTACCTCCGCCGAGCGGGTGCCGCCTCGGCGCGTCTACCTCGCCCTCGGGTCGAACCTCGGCGACCGTGAGGCTCACCTGCGCGCGGCGGTTCGAGGGCTGCGCGAGGGCGGGGTTTGCATCGATGCCGCGTCCTCGCTGTACGAGACGCCGCCGTGGGGTGTGACGAATCAGCCGGCGTTCCTGAACGCCGTGGTGGCCGGTTCGAGCGACCTGCCGCCGCGGGCGCTCCTCGACCTCGCAAAGCACCTCGAAGCCGAGGCGGGCCGCAACTTCGGTGCGCCTCGATGGACCGCCCGCCCGCTGGACGTGGACATCGCGCTGATCGAGGGGGAGCGCGTGGACGAGCCTGATCTCGTCGTGCCGCACGCGCTGCTCACCGAGCGTTCGTTTGTCCTGGTACCCCTCGCGGAGGTCGCGGGCGGAGTGCGTCACCCGCTGGCCGGGCTGCGCATCGAGACGCTGCGGAACCTCCGGCCCGCCTCGGAGCGTCGGGAGGTGAGACGGGTGTCGGGGCCGGAGTGGGTGGGGGCGTAAGGGCTACTCGGCGAGGCGGTCGGCCGCGGCCTGCTGTAGCCGGGCGTCCAGTGTGACGAGTTCCGCACCCTGGTCCTCGGCGAGCCAAAGGTATGCGGCGTCGTATGCCGAGAGCCCGGTCTCAACCGCGAGCGCGAAGACGGCCCCGGGGTTGATACCAAAAAGCAGGATGTCCGTCGCGAGCGCACGCTGCAGTTGCCCAACAAGGGCGTCTACGTCGCCGCCTCCTCTCGCCTTCACGAGTGTGACGTTGGCGATCTCGTACTGGAGGAGCGAGGGAGCGATGAGCGGTCGCCCTTCCAACCGCTGGGCCACTGCGGGCCCGTCCGGCTCGTCAAACGCTACCGCGATCAGCGCCGAGGCATCGACCACGGCGCTATCGGGCATCGCGGTCCGCTCGCACCAGCCTGGCGGCCTCGCTGGGAGCGTTCAGGCCGCTTCGCTGGGCGGAGTCCAACAGCTCGCGGATGGTCAGCGGGCCAAGGCGGCGTGGTCGGCCCTCGCGCTCCTTGAGTTCACCAAGACTGGGGTGCCGGCGCTCGTCCGCGTCTCCCTCGAGCAGTTCAAGCATGGCGAGTAGTTCACCCTGAAGGGAACGCCGGTTCCTTTTTGCACGCTGGCGCAGGCGCTCCGCGAGGTCGTCGGGGACGTTCTTGATGGACAGGTTGACCGGCATGAGTGCCTCCAGAATGGTTCCAGATCGGAACCATTCTAGCCGATCGTTACTGGCCCGCGTCGGCCTCTGCGTTTGGGGGCCAGTCGGCGGGGTTGTCCCAGTCCTTGGTAGCCATGGTGTAGCCGACCCAG
>CAYTRA010000118.1:0-7528 GCA_964439675.1 uncultured Dehalococcoidaceae bacterium | reverse complement strand
TCAACACCGTCGCCGGCTGGAAGCCCGTCCCGGAGAAGGGCATGATCGTCCGCTCCCTCCAGAAGGCGAAGGAGATGGAAGCCGGCTCCTAGCCCGCTCCGCTCCCGCGCCTACCGAGGCGACCCGAGAGGCCAGGCACCCCGCCTGGCCTCTACACTTCCCCCATGATCGAGGAACGCCCCAACCCCGACTCGAACCGCGACGCGAACACGGACACGGGCTCGGCGCCTGCGCCCAACGCCGCCGGGCGCGACTGGGAAGCAACCGGCGCTCGTGTGGGGGGCGCCCTCGGACGCTTCGCGCGGCGCGCGCTGTCGGCCGGCGAGCAGGCCGCCCGCGACGCGCGCCCCGAGGCCGAACGGCTGGCGCAGAAGGCGCGCGCCGCCGCCGAGGCAGCCCGACCGCACGTTGAGCGCGTCGGTCGTGACGCCGTCCGCTACGCCCGCGACCACGAGGACGAACTGAAGCGCGCGGCCCGCGTGGGTGCGGAGTTCACCGCACGCAACGCCATCCCGCTCCCCCTCCGCCCCGTCGTCGACGCCATCGAGGCGGAGCGCCTCGTCCGCCCCGCCCCCCTCAGCGACGAACGCCCGGCCGCACTGCGCCGCTCCCTCCCCACCGAGGACGACGCCGAGCCCGAAGACACACTCGGACCCCCTCCCCCCTAGCGGGGGAGGGTTGGGGTGGGGGCAGAGAAGCCCAGTCCCACCGCCGTCAGCGGATCGGTAGAACTCCGGCCCGAGGACCTCACCCTTGGCTCCCTCTCCCATGGGGAGGGTTGAGGTGAGGGGATCCAACACCCCTCGAAGAGAACGCACAGCACCCCCCGCTGCCCCTCTGCCCTCCCCCCGCGCCTGCTATCGTGCCCCCGGCCTCGGGCGAGGCCTCGAGGGCATCCGTGGGCACGAGGGGGGAACTCATGCGCGTCTCCGTGGGACTACACCGCTACGCCATCACTGACTGGGAAGGCACCACCACCTTCGCGCAGGAGGCCGAGCGCCTCGGCGTGCACTCGCTCTGGACGGCGGAAGCCTGGGCTCACGACGCAGCGACCCCCATCGCCTACCTCATGGCGAAGACCCACACGCTGAAGTTCGGCTCCGGCATCTTCCAGGTGGGTACGCGCACCCCCGCCCTCGTCGCCATGACCGCCATGACGCTGGACTCAATGTCCGGCGGCCGCTTCATCCTCGGCCTCGGCACCAGCGGCCCCCAGGTGATCGAGGGCTGGCATGGCATCCCCTTCCGCAAGCCGCTCCAGCACACCCGCGAGGTCATCGAGGTCTGTCGCCGCGTCTTGAACGGCGAGACAGTGCAGTACGACGGTGAGTTCTGGCACCTCCCGCTGGACGCAGAACATGGCGGCAGCGGCGAGGGGAAGGCGCTGCGCACCGGTGCGCCCCCGACGCCCGACCTGCCGATCTACGTCGCCTCGCTCGGTCCGAAGAACCTGCAACTGACCGGCGAACTGGCCGACGGCTGGGTGGGCGGTTCGTTCATCCCGGAGCACGCGGAACAGTTCATCGGCAACATCAAGGACGGCGCAGCGCGTGTCGGCCGTGACATCTCGCACTTTGACTTCGCCGTGGGCGGCTCGATCTGGGTCACCGACGACCCGGAGAAGGCGGCGGAGGAGATGAAGCCGGGCCTCGCATTCAGCCTGGGCGCCATGGGGTCCAAGCAGCACAACTTCTACAACAACGCGTACAGCCGCCAGGGCTTCGCGGACGAAGCGAAAGAGGTGCAGCGTCTCTGGCTCTCCGGCCAGCGCGACGCCGCTCGCGCAGCCGTCCCGACCGAGATGGTCCTGGCCACCCACCTCATCGGCGACGAGGACATGGTGGCGGAGCGCCTGCGCAAGTACCGAGACGCTGGTGTCACCACCTTCCGCGCGGGACTGCGCGGCGAGACCGTCGGTGAGCGCATCGAGGCGCTGGGCACGGTCATGGACCTCGTGCGGCGCGTCTCGGAGGAGGCGCCCGCTCGCTCGTAGGCCCTAGCCGTCGAGGGAGACCGAGGCGTTGAGCGTGAGCCCTCGTGCGAGGCGTGCCTCATGCTGGGACGTGCTTCGCGGAAGCACGCCGGCGTGTCAGGGATCGTGGGGCATCGGGCAGGCGACTGGCTCCTCCGGCAGGTGCTCCTCCAGGTACGCACCGATCGCGTCCAGGTCGCCGTCCGGCAGGGTGCGCTGCATCCAGTCGAAGAGGTCGCGCTCTTCCCATCGGATGTGGTCGCGCAGGCGGTTGCCGAAGCGCTCCAGCGCCACGCGACGGTCGTCCGCCGTGCGCGCCACGCGCATCGCCTCCACCAGGTCTTCCATCTCCCGATGGTCCCGCTGGAGGCGCCCCGCGTGCTGCAGGCCGGGGTCATCCCGCTTCGCGATGCGCGCGAGCATGCACTCGTTCTCAGCGTCGAAGTGCGGGAGGAGTCCCGCGGACCAGAAGCGCAGCAGGTCGGAGTACAGGACGCGCATCTCGGTCACGCTCGCGCCCGGCAACTCGCGCTCAATGCGCAGCGACATCACCAGCGCATGGTGATGTTCGCGTGAGAGCCGGATCAGTCGTGGGTCGCGCTGCATCCCTCAAGTGTAGACACCGAGGCGTCTCGAACCCCGCGACGCAATGTCAGGCGGTCACGTGCGACGCGCGATGATGATCAACTCCGGGCTCGTCGAGGTCAGCGCGCTGCGGTCCCAGTCGCCGTAGACACGCTCTACCTCGAACCCTGCATCGCGCAGTCCCTGCTCGTACGCCGCCATCGAGCGGAAGCGCAGCGCGTTGTGTGAGACGACCTCGTCGTCGCGTTCGAGCAGCACGTAGTGGATGTCGTACCGCACCACGCCGCCCTCGACTGCATCGACGCCCTCGACATCCGTGAGGTCGCACCAGATCTCGACGGCGCCGAACGGCGTGCCCTGCACGCGGCGGCGCGAGCGCTCCGGCGTCCACTCCTCCCACCCGCGGGCCCCCGGGTTGCGGCTCTCGAACGCGAGGTATCCGCCGGGCCGCACCGCGCGGTGTGTCTCGTGGAGCGTCAAGCGCCAGGCGTCCTGGTCGTGGATCACCTGCGGCACATGCGCGGTCATGATCGCGAGGTCGACCGGCATGCCCTCGAGCCCCTCGAGGGCTGCGAGGCGTCTCGCGTCGCCCTCGATCCAGCGCACCGCCTCAGCGCCCCGCCGGCTGCGCGCGATCTCGAGCATCGGCCCGGCCGGGTCGAGGCCGATCATCCGGTAGCCGCGCTCCGCCAGTTCGCAGGTGATGACGCCGGTGCCACAACCCACATCGAGGATGGACGCGGGCGCGAGTTCCTCCGCAAGCGCCAGGTAGAACTCGACATCGTCGCGGCTGTCGCTCCAGTAGTCGTAGAGCGCCGCCAGGCGCGGGTCCGTGAACTCCTCGAACGTGTCGGCCATCGAGGGCGAGGCGGCGGCTAGTCCGGCCGCAGTTGCAGACCCAGCACGTCGCCGAGCTCCACGAGCGTGCCGGCGCCCGTCACGGCATCGAGGCGGCCCGCCTCGAGTTCGCGCGCGATCTGGAGGAGCACCTCGATGGCCTTTGGCGTGTCCAGGTCGTCGTCCATCGCGTCCTGGAACGCGTTGCGGTAGGGCTGCACGCGCAGGCTGTCCCGCAAGGCCGTGGTGGCGCGCGCCGCGCGTTCCATCACGCGCGCCTGCTCCTCCCAGGACGAGAGGGCGCCTCGGTCGAAGTCTCGGTCCTCGCGGTAGTGCGTGCCCAGCAGGGAGAGACGGATGCCGTTGGGCGTGAACCCCTCCGCCAGCAGGTCGCTCACCTTCACCAGGTTGCCCAGCGACTTCGACATCTTCTGGCCGTCCAGGCCCATGGTGCCCACGTGCATCCACGTGTTCACGTAGGGCGCGCGGCCGGTCGCCGCCTCGGACTGCACGATCTCGGAGTCGTGGTGGGGGTAGCGCAGGTCCTTGCCGCCGCCGTGGATGTCCAACTGCGCGCCAAGTGCAGCATTGGCCATCGCCGAGCACTCGATGTGCCAGCCCGGGCGGCCGGTACACCACGGCGAGTCGAAGGCGGCGCCGTCCGAGTCGCACGGCTGCCAGATCAGGAAGTCCAGCGGACTCCGCTTCAGGTGCTCCGGCTCCGCAGGCATCGAGTCATTCCGGTAGTTGCGGAGGTCCTCGCCGCTCAGCCCCAGCAGCCCACCGAAGGCGGGGCACTTCGTCGTATCGAAGAAGACGTAGCCGTCCACCTCGTAGGCGAAGCCCAGGTCGCACAGGCGCTGCACCATTTCGATGATCTGGGGCATCGACTCGGAGGCGCGCGGGAAGGCGTCCGGCCGCAGGACGTTCAGCGCGTCCATCTCCTGGAGGTAGACCGCCTGGTTGCGCTCCGTGAGGTCGGCAATGGAGACGCCCAGTTCTTGCGACTTGCGGATCATGTCGTCGTCCACGTCGGTGATGTTCTGGACGTGGCGGACCTCGTAGGCGTTGTGCTCCAGCCACCGGCGCAACGTGTCGAAGACCACGTACACCAGGGCGTGCCCCATGTGGCCCACGTCGTACGGGGTGATGCCGCAGACGTACATGCGGACGGTGCGGTCCTCCAGCGGCTCGAAGCGCTCCGTGGAGCGTCGCAGCGAGTCGTAGAGGTGGAGGTTGTCGTACGGGCGCGGCTGTAGCACCGGGTCGCTCCGCTCAGGCGCCTCGCCCGCGTCCGGCGCGGCGGGTCGCCTCGACCACGTGGGTTACTGGTGACACCGCCACCTCGAGGCGACGGCGAGCGGTGGGATCGTAACAGAGAAACAGAACGGCCCCCGGCAGTGCCGGGGGCCGTTCAGAACAACCCGAGAGTGGAGCGCGGCTACTTCTTCGCCGTGGCCCGGCTGCGCGGGGCAGCCTTGCTCGTGCGGGTAGTCGTGGCCTTGCGGGCCGTGGTCGTGGTCTTCGCGGCCGGCTTGGCCGCGGCCTTCGCCGTGGCGCGCTTGGCGGCGGGCTTCGCAGCAGCCTTGGTCGTCGCCTTCTTAGCAGCGGGCTTGGCAGCGGCGGCCGTCTTCTTGGCCGCCGGCTTCGCAGCCGCAGCCGTCTTCTTGGCGGCGGGCTTCGTGGCGGCCGCTGTCTTCTTCGCCGCCGGCTTCGCAGCCGCGGCAGTCTTCTTGGCTGCCGGCTTCGTGGCGGCGGCGGACTTCTTGGCCGCGGGCTTCGCAGCCGCGGTCGTCTTCTTCGCCGCCGGCTTCGCAGCCGCAGCCGTCTTCTTGGCTGCGGGCTTCGCAGCCGCGGTGGTCTTCTTCGCTGCCGGCTTCGCGGCGGCGGTGGTCTTCCGAACCGCCGGCTTAGCCGCAGTGGTGGTCTTCTTGGCGGTGGTCTTTGCCGCAGTCGTCGTCTTCTTGGCGGTCGCCGTGGTCTTCTTGGCGGCCGGCTTCGACTTCGTCGCGGCGGGCTTCCGAGCAGTGGCCATCATCGCACCTCGCGGTTCTGGAACCTCGGGTTGTTGTTGGGCGAAATGCTAACACGGTTGCACTTACCCACAAGACATCACGCTGTGGATAGGACATCAATCTTGCGCGACACCGCGCCCTCGACGCGCAACACCACGACGCATCCTCGCGTCGCGCGAACACCGAGGCGTCTCGCATCACCTCCTACACTCGCGAGCATGACCGCCGACCATGAACGCACCGAAGCACTGCTTGCCATGATCGATCCGTTCGTCGCGCTCGCCGACGGACGCCACCAACTGCTCGCAGCGATCGAGGGGGCCCGCCTCGATGGCCAGGATCTGGCGGAAATACTGGGGATCGTGGCAGCACACGACGACGCGCTACGCGAGGTCGCGCTCGCGTTCGAGCAGGGGGCGCGTGACTTCAGCCACGTCGACGCACCCTCAGTGCGCGCGCCCCGGAACGTCGATGCGCGCACGCTCGACGACATCGATGCGGTCCGCGCTTCCCTCGTCGACGCGATCGCCGAGCTCGCGGATGCGCACGCGGACTTCCTCGACGAGGTGATCGAGACGACGTGGGGCGGCAGCGACACGTGGCGCATGCACCTCGTCGCGCTCGCCATGCACGACGGCGCGCAGGCGCACGCGCTAGCATCGCGCGAACGTCCGGGGCATCCATGAGGCAGCGAGGGAGAACGCGATGAAGTTGGCTCGGGTCCGCGTGGGTGGTCGCACATCGACAGCGATGATCGAGGACGATCGCGTCCACCTGGTCTCCGGCACGATCTTTGATCCCGGCGCCAAGACGGGCGAGTCGCATGCCCTGGCGGAGGTGGAGTTCCTGCCGCCGACGGATCCGACGAAGGTCGTCGCGATCGGCGTGAACTACCGCGACCACGCCGGCACGCGCCCCGCACCCACCGAGCCACAGCCGTTCCTCAAGTCGCCGTCCTCGATCATCGGGGCGGACCAGCCCATCCTCCTGCCGTCGGATGCCGAGAACGCTCACATGGAGGCGGAGGTGGTGGCCGTCATCAGCAGGCGCGCGCGGGACCTCGCGGAGGCAGACGTAGACGCGCACGTCCTTGGCTATACCGCCGGTAACGACGTCTCCGAGCGCAACTGGCAGCAGGGCGACCTCCAGTGGTGGCGCGCGAAGTCGAGCGACACGTTTACCAGCGTCGGCCCGTGGGTGGACACCTCGCTCAACCCGGAACGCATCGACGTGGTCGGGCTGATCAGCGGAAACGAGCAGCAGTCCTCCAACACGGAGATGCTCATCCACTCGATCCGCGCGTGCATCGCGCGCATCTCCCGCTACATGACGCTGGAGGAGGGCGACCTGGTCTACACCGGCACGCCCGGCACCACCGGCCGCATCCAGCCCGGTGACGTGTGCGAGGTGCGCGTGGGCGGCATGGTGCTCCGCAACCCGGTGCAGTCGCGCTGATCGAGGGCGCCCCGTCGCTGCGTCAGTCCCGGGGTTAGTCCCAGAGCCGCCTTCGGTCGGAGCAGTGCGGGCACAGCATCAACTGCACCGTCACCACGCGGTCCAGGTCGCCCTCTCGTACGGTCTTCGGCCGCAGGTGTCCCTGGCAGAAGCGGAGCCGGCAGCGCTCGCAGCCGATCTCCGGATCGCCCTCGCACTCCTCGGCGGCGCAACGGCCCTCGATGTTGGCGTGCTGCTGACGGGCGACCCAGTCGCGGTGGTGGAAGAGGTCGTCGTACTTCGCCTTGCACGACTCGCGCACGCAGACCTCGTGGTACTCCTCGCCGTGAATGCCGTGTTCGTCGCAGAACGGCTCACCGCAGTAGACGCACTGGCCCGATGCGGCGACGCCGCATGAGCGCTTGCGGAGGAAGCCTCCGCTCTTGTGAGTGCAGATTGCATCCACCGGAAGGATGGCGGACTCCGATCGGGCAGTAGGGGTGCGGTCGGACGTGTCTTTCGATTGTCGCACACGCCACGGGAGCGCCCGCTAGTCCCGCTCGTCCGCGCTCCACGTCAGCATCGCCCCGGTGCCCGCTCCCACCTCGATCACCGCGAGCACGCGCCCGCCCTCCGGGTCCACCGCCGTCACCGCGCCGCCGTACACGTCAGACGCGTACAGCAC
>CAYTRA010000117.1:0-7627 GCA_964439675.1 uncultured Dehalococcoidaceae bacterium | reverse complement strand
TCGGTCGTGAGCACGCTCCTCGGGGTCGATGTTGGCGGGACGTTCACCGACTTCCTCCTGTGGCAGGACGGCGGCTACCGCGTCCACAAGCGCCCCTCCACCCCGGACGACCCCGGCCGCGCGGTCATCGAGGGCATCGCAGCCCTCGATGTGACGCCGGACGTGGTGGTGCACGGCACCACGGTGGCCACGAACGCCGTCCTGCAGCGCCGGGGCGCGCGCACTGCCCTCGTAACGACCGAGGGCTTCCGCGACCTGCTCACCATCGGCCGGCAGGTGCGGCCGGCGATCTACGACCTGGAGCCGGAGACGCCGCTCCCGCTCGTCGCGCCGGACCTCCTCCTGGAGTGCACGGCGCGCATCGCCCCGGACGGCAGCATCGAGGCGGCCCTGCGGGCAGGCGAGGCGGCGCGCCTGCTCCGCGAGGCGGAGGCCGCGGGCGCCGAGGCCATCGCCGTCTCGCTCCTGTTCTCGTACGCCAACCCGGAGGTCGAGCAGGCCTTCACCGAGGCGGCCCGGGAGGTCGGGTCGAGCCTCTACCTGTCGCTGTCCTCGGATGTGTCGCCGGAGTACCGCGAGGTGGAGCGCACGGCGACCACGGCGCTCAACTCCTACGTCGGGCCGGTGATGGCGCGCTACCTCGAACGCCTCGGCGGCGGCCTCCGTGATCGAGGCGTGCACACGCTCCACGTCGTCCAGAGTGACGGCGGCGCCGCCAGCGTCGAGCGCGCCTCGAAGCGGCCGGTGGCGACGCTGCTGTCGGGCCCGTCCGCGGGCGTGCAGGGCGCGTTCGAGGTGGCACGAGCGGCCGGCTTCGAGCGCATCATCACCTTTGACATGGGCGGCACCTCGACGGACGTGGCGCTGTGCGATCACTCCGTGCCGACCCGCGCCGACGTGGTGGTCGCCGGCTTCCCCGCGCGCACGCCGGTGGTGGACGTGCACACCGTGGGGGCCGGCGGCGGCTCCATCGCCCGCATCGATGCCGGTGGCGCGCTCCGAGTCGGCCCCGAGTCCGCAGGCGCCGACCCGGGCCCGGCCTGCTACGGACGCGGTGAGGCGTTCACGGTGACGGACGCACAGGCCGTGCTCGGCCGCCTCGGCGCGGCGGGGCTCCTCGGCGGGAGCATGGGCCTCGATGTCGCCCGGGCGCGGGCGGCGGCAGCGCCACTGCTCGAGGCGTTCCCGGACGAGGTGGCGGCGGCGGAGGCAGTGGTGGCCGTCGCCACCGCGAACATGGAGCGGGCCCTGCGCGTGGTCTCCGTGCAGCGCGGCCACGACCCTCGCGAGTTCACGCTCGTCCCGTTCGGCGGCGCGGGGCCGTTGCACGCATGCGCGCTGGCCGACGCCCTGGAGATGCCCCGCATCCTGGTGCCGGCCATGCCCGGCGTGCTCGCGGCCCTCGGTGCCGTGCAAAGCGACCTGACCGCCACTCGCACTCGCTCCGTGCTCGCGCCCCTCGAGCGCGACACGCTACCCGCGATCACGGAGGCCCTCGCCGGTGTCACGGCCGAGGCCCTGGAGGCCCTCGACGATGCGCGCGCGGAGGTCGCGTACGCGCTGGACCTGCGCTACGCCGGCCAGTCCTACGAACTGACGGTCGAGGTACCCTCCACGACCGACCTCGCCCCGGCCGGCCCGGCCTTCCACGCGCTCCACGAGCAGCGCTTCGCCCACGCAGATCCGAGCGCGCCCGTGGAGGTGGTGAACGTTCGCGCGACGGCCCGGGTGCCCTCCGTCACGCCGTTGCCCGTGCCCCCGCCTGGCCCCGGCGCGACGCCGAAGGGCGAGGCGACCGTCGTCGTGCACGGGACACCTCGAAGCGCGCGCGTGTACGCGCGGGAGGACTTCCGGCCGGGCGACCGCGTGGAGGGGCCGGCGATCGTGACGCAACTCGACACCACCACGCTCGTCGAGCCCGGGTGGGCCGCCACCGCCGACGAGGGCGGCAACCTGTTGCTGGAGCGCACGCCATGACGAACCGGAGCGCGCTGTCCGCCTCGGACCTCGCGATCGCGGACGCGGCGCTGGCGTCGATCGCGGAGGAGATGGGGGAGGCGCTGGGACGCACGGCCTACTCGCCCAACATCAAGGAGCGTCGGGACCACTCGTGCGGCGTCTTCGACGACCTGGGGCAGATGGTGGCGCAGGCCGCCCACATTCCCGTCCACCTCGGCGCCATGCCCGCGGCCGTGCGGCAGGTGATGGAACTCGCCCCCTTCCGTCCCGGAGACGTCCTGGCCCTGAACGACCCCTTCCGAGGCGGCACCCACCTCCCGGACCTGACCACGGTGGCCCCCGTGTTCGCCGGCCAGCCGGAGCCCATCGCCTTCGTCGCGACGCGCGCGCACCACGCCGACATCGGCGGCATGGCGCCGGGGTCGATGCCCGTGGCCACGGAGTTGCTCCAGGAGGGGCTCGTAGTGCCGCCCATCCGCCTCGTGGACGCGGGCGCACTGAACGAAGCCGCTTTCGCGCTAATCGTGCGCAACTCCCGTGCGCCGGAGGAGCGTCGAGGCGACCTGCGCGCCCAACTGGCCGCGACGGCCCTCGGTGCGCGGCGCGTGGAGGCGCTGGTGGAGCGCTTCGGCGTACAGGGTCTGCGCGAGCGCTTCGCGGCGCTGCTGGACCACGGGGAGCGCGTGATCCGCTCAGTGATCGCGGACGTGCCGGACGGCCGCTACGAGTTCGTCGACGTGGTGGAGGTGGAGGACCCTCCGCCGCCGGGGTACGCCGGCTGGTGGCACATCCACGCCCCCATCCGTCTCGCGCTCACCGTCGAGGGCGACTCGATGCACTTCGACTTCACGGGCACGGCGCCGGAGACGGAGCGCGCGTCCCTCAACGCCGTCGCGGCCGTGACCCGCTCCGCCTGCTACTACACCGTGCGTTGCCTGGCCGGCCCGGACGCCCCCGCCAACGAGGGCTGTTACCGCCCCGTGCGGTTCACCCTGCCCGAGCGCAGCCTGGTGGCGGCAGGCGAACCTCGAGCGGTGTCCGCCGGCAACGTGGAGACGAGCCAGCGCATCGTGGACGTTGCCCTCGGCGCGCTCGCCATCGCGCTGCCGGGGCGCATCCCCGCGGCCTCGCAGGGCACGATGAACAACATCACCATCGGCGGCTACGACAGCCGTCGAGGCCGGCCGTACGCGTACTACGAGACGATCGCAGGCGGGGCAGGCGGCGGCCCGCTGCGGGCGGGGCGCTCCGGCGTCCACACGCACATGACGAACACCATGAACACCCCCGTGGAGGCGCTCCCCCTCGCCTATCCGTTCACGGTGGAGCGCTACGCCCTGCGGCCGGGCACCGGCGGCGCGGGGGCACATCCCGGAGGCGACGGTATGGTGCGCGAGTACCGCTTCCACGACCGCGCCACGGTCACGCTGGTAACCGAGCGTCGAGGCATGCAGCCGTGGGGCCTCGCCGGCGGCGAATCGGGGGCGAGCGGGCGCAACACCCTGGTCCGCGCCGACGGTTCCGAGCACGACCTGGGCGCCCGGGCGCAGGTGCAGGTGGAACCGGGCGACCGCGTGCGGGTCGAGACGCCCGGCGGCGGGGGCTGGGGAGCCTCTCCCGAGGGCTGACCGCTCCTGCGGTACCCCTCGGCGTCATCGGTTAGCGCAGAACTCTCCGGATCGTGGCCCTGTCGATGAGACAGTTGATACAGCCCCTCGCGGTGGTGTGCGTATACTCGAAGATGTCGGCACAAGGCTGGCCCCCCACCGTTGCGGAACACGCCCATGGCAGACAACGACCGACTGGAACGCGAGATCGAAGAGATCCTCGGGAAGATCGAGCAGTTCCCGGACGCGGAGGCGCGCGCTCGCCGAGCGCGACGGCGGCAGCCGAGCCGCGTCACCGGCGCCATCGCCGGGTGGCAGCAGGGGATCGCGCGCCAGGTAGGACGCGTCTCTGTCTCGCAGATCATGCTGCTCTCCTTCCTGATGATCCTGTTCGCGTTCTTCTTCCGAGGCCGCGGCCTGCCCGGCCCGCTGGCATCGTGGATCCTGGTGGGCGGGGTCATCCTGTTCGTCAGCGCCTTCGCGGTCATGCTCCTGACCCGCGGCCGCACGGGCGGCGGCGGGAGGACGGTGGAGCAGCGCTGGCGCGGACGCACCATCCGCTACGACACCGGCCCCACCCTGGGCGACCGGCTCCGCCGCTGGTGGGCCGGGCGCACCCGTCGCTGACCACTTGCTGCGCTCCCACCTTGCGCAGGAGTAGCCCTTGAGCCCCGTGAGCAGCAGGGACGCGTCCGCGCACGCCCCAACCGCCTCCACCACATCGAGGGCGACCACACCGGCCCGCCCTCGGCGGCTGCCGATCGCCCTCGCCGCCCTCGTCGGCGTGATGCTCCTCTTGGCCTGCGACGCCTCCGACACGAGCGCCGGCAACGAGGCGCCCGCGAGCGTCGCCACGGCCGAGGCGACCCAACCGGTCGAGGCGTCCCCCGCGCCCTCGCCACGAGAGCCCTCGGCGAGCGAGACGGCCGACTCCACGGACGCGACGACGGCTGTGCCGCAGAGCACGCAGGCCCACACGACCCAAACGGAAACAACGCAGACCGAGGCCACCCAGGCTGCGCCCGTCGCCCCACAGACGCCGAGCGCGGAGGAGGCAATGGCCCACCTCCGTCACCTCGCGGAGGAGATCGGTGTGCGCGCCGCCGGCACCGAGGGCGAGCGCGAGGCCGCGGAGTACATCGCGGACGTGCTCCGCTCGGCCGGCTACCAGGCGGAGTTGGACGAGTTCGAGTTCGAGGCCCGCGTGGACGAATCCGCCGTCGAGGTGGGCAGCGACACCCTCCGCGCCTTCGCCTTCGAGGGCTCACCCAACGCGGAGGCGCGAGGCGTCGCGGTGTTCGCCGGCCTCGGCCGGCCGGAGGACCTCGCCGGGGCGGACCTGCGCGGGCGCGTGGTGATCTTCGACCGGGGCATCGTGACGTTCCGGGAGAAGGTGACATCCGCCCTCGCCGGTGGCGCCATCGGCGTCGTGATCGTGAACGACGAGGACGGCCCGTTCCGGGGTTCGCTCGGTGGCATCGCCCCGGCTGTCCCCGTGGTGGCCGTCTCCGGCGAGCGCCGCGCTGACCTGCACGCCGCGCTGGGGGAGCGGATCACGGTCGTGGCGGACGCTCGCGTAGACCGGCGCACCTCGCAGAACGTGGTCGCCTCGGTGGACGGCGCAGCCTGCCAGGGCTACCTGGGCGCGCACTACGACAGCGTCCCGCAGGGCGCCGGCGCGAACGACAACGCGAGCGGCACCGCGGTCATCCTTGAACTTGCGAGGACGAACCCGCGCTCCGGCCTCTGCATCGTCGCCTTCGGTGCGGAGGAGGTGGGCCTCTTCGGCTCGCAGAACTACGTGCAGGAGCACCTGGCCGGGACCGCGCGCTTCATGCTGAACGTGGACATGGCCGGGCGGCTGGACGGCCCCATCGTCGTCGGGAACAACGACCTCACCGCGCGGGTGCTGGAGGCCATCGAGGCGGCCGGAGTGCCGCCCGTGCTGCGTGCCGGCTCCTTCCCGCCATTCGCCTCCTCTGACCACGTCTCCTTCTCCGCAGTGGGCGTGCCGGCAGTGACGTTCAACTCAGGCGACGACGCGGAGATCCATACCCCGCAGGACGCCCTCGACCGCATCGACCCGGCGGCGGTTGCCGCGTTCCTGGCCTCGGTGGACGCGGCGCTGGACGCGTTGCTGCCGTAGGGCACCGGCAGGTTTTGAGAGTTGTTCCGCCTTCCCACCCTCGGTACGATGAAGCAGGGAGAATAGCGAATGCGGTTGCGCAGATTCGCACTTTCGGCGCTACTGCCCCTGGCCGCGGGGGCGCTGATGCTGTCCGCCTGCGGCGGCGACGATGACCCCGGGCCGACCTCCACGGCGTCCGCTGGCGGAACATCGACGCCCGCACCCACGGCCACCCCCTTCGCCCGCGTCCCGGACCCCGTCATTGTGACCGGCGACGGCGCGCCGACCGGCGGCGGCGGTTCTTCCGAGGACGCCGTCACCTACGTTGTCGAGTCCGGCGACACGCTGGGCGGCATTGCCGACAACTTCGGAGTCGACATCGAGGTGATCCAGCAGGCCAACGACCTGGACGGCGTGGACATCTTCATCGGCCAGGAACTCGTCATCCCTCGCGGCGGCTCCACGCCCGGCGGGAACGAGGGCGACTCCGGCGACGACGAGCCCGCCGCCACCTCGACGCCTCCGAGCGGCGTTGACACCTACACCGTCGAGGAAGGCGACACCGCCTTCGGCATCGCGCTGATGTTCGACACCAGCGTGGAGGACCTGGAAGAGGCCAACGACGTCGGCCCCGGCGGGCTGGACGACCTCCAGATCGGGCAGGTCATCCGCCTCCCGCGTCCCGAGTAACACCGCCGCCTCTCGCCTCGATCCCCACGGCCGTCCGCGCCGGGTGTGATGGCCGATGTGCCCTCGTGGGTGGCGGTAGGTGGCCGTTCCGTTGATACTGGCCCGAGCCCTCGCGAGGAGGGCGCCCGGGAACCCCGGGCCGCCGAGCGGTGTAGTCCGCTACATGGCGCTCACATTCGATAACCGCAACACACACACCGGACGACTGGGGGTGGGGCCGATGCCGATCGAGGAGAGCCTCGAGCAGTTGCAGACGCTCAAGGAGAGCGCACGACTGGGCGGCGGCGTTGACCGCATCGAGGCCCAGCACGAGCGAGGCAAACTCACCGCCCGCGAACGCATCGATGCCCTGCTGGACCCCGGCACGTTCGAGGAGATCGACGCCCTGGCCCATGACTGGGAGGACGACGACGGCGTCCGCTACTACGGCGACGCCGTGGTGACCGGCTGGGGCAAGTTGAGCGGCCGCACCGTCTGCATCTACGCCCAGGACTTCACCGTCTTCGGTGGCTCGCTCGGCGAGGTCGTCGGCACCAAGATCTCGAAGTTGATGGACATGGCCATGAAGACCGGCGTGCCGGTCATTGGCCTGAACGACTCCGGCGGCGCCCGCATCCAGGAGGGCGTGGCCTCCCTGGCCGGCTACGGCGACATCTTCTACCGCAACGTGCAGGCCTCCGGTGTGATCCCCCAGATCAGCATCATCATGGGCCCCTGCGCCGGCGGCGCCGTCTACTCCCCCGCCCTCACGGACTTCATCTTCATGGTGGAGAAGACCTCCCAGATGTTCCTGACGGGCCCGGACGTCATCGCCTCCGTCACCGGCGAGGTCACCACCGTCGAGGAACTCGGCGGGGCCACCTCGCACGTCTCCAAGTCCGGCGTGGCGCACTTCTCCTCCCCCAACGAGACGGACTGCCTGGAGGAGGTGCGTCGCCTCCTCTCCTACCTGCCCTCCAACAACATGGACGACCCGCCCTTCGAGGAAACCGGTGACCCGGTCGACCGGCGCATGGACGACGTGCTGACCGTGGTGCCCTCGGACGCCGGCCAGCAGTACGACGTGCGCGACGTCATCGAGCGCGTCGTCGACAACGGCGAGTTCATGGAGGTCCACGAGTACTTCGCGCCGAACATCGTGGTCGGCTTCGCCCGCGTGGCCGGCCACCCGGTTGGCCTGGTGGCGAACCAGCCGCTCTATCTCGCGGGCGTGCTGGACATCGACTCGTCTCGCAAGGCGGCG
>CAYTRA010000116.1:7355-7646 GCA_964439675.1 uncultured Dehalococcoidaceae bacterium | reverse complement strand
GTTCGTGGGCCTGGTGGAGGCCCGCGCCAAGCAACTGGAAGAGTCGGCGGCCTAGGCCGGCCGTACACGGATCACACTGAGCCGCTGTCCGGCGGCCCGAGGAGGCAGAGATGTCGAAGGTCGAAGAAGTCCTGGAAGTCATCAAGGGCATGACCCTGATCGAGCTGCGGGACCTGAACAAGGCGATCGAGGAAGAGTTCGGCGTGACGGCTGCCGCCCCCGTGGCCATGGCCGCCGCCCCCGCCGCCGGTGGTGGTGACGCCGGCGCCGCCGCCGCGGAGGAGCAGGACT
>CAYTRA010000116.1:0-7345 GCA_964439675.1 uncultured Dehalococcoidaceae bacterium | reverse complement strand
AGATCGGCGTCATCATGGTCGTCCGCGAGCTCACCGCCCTGGGCCTCACGGAGGCCAAGGACGTGGTGGTGGGCGCCCCGCAGCCGATCAAGGAAGGCGTCAACACGGCCGACGCGGAGGCCGCCAAGGCATCCCTGGAGGAGGCCGGTGCCAAGGTGGAGCTCCAGTAGCCCCACCCCGTGGCCCCAGGCCCACACCGAAGGCGCCGGCAGCAATGCCGGCGCCTTCTTCGTCCCCGAAGACCGGTCGGTCTCCGTCACGAACATTGTCATGGGAGTGTCGTTGCGCGCTCCGACTTGCCGGGAGTGGGTGGTAATCTCCGTTCGTGCGGTGCTTCCAGTGCGACGACGATGCCACGCAAGAGTGCCCGCGCTGCGGCGCGCTCTATTGCGACGCCCACGGCGACGCCCTCTGCGAGCGCTGCATGGACCCGGCGCTGGCGTTGCCCTCCTACCGCGTCTACCGGGGCTCCTTCCTCGCGCTGCTCGTGGGCTCCGTCGTGGCCGTGTGGCTGCTGGTGCTGCCGCCCGCGGGCGCGGACCAGGACGGGCCGCCGGACTCCATCGCCGGCCTCGTGAACACGCCCACGGCCACCGAGACGGCCGAACCCACGGAGACGCCCACCGGGACACCGGAGGGCACCCCCACGCCTGAGCCGACGGACACGGGCACGCCCGAACCGACGCAGACCGAGACCCCGGAGCCCACGCCGGAACAGCGCACCTACGTGGTGCAGTCCGGTGACACGCTCTTCGCCATCGCGGAGCAGTTCGTGGCGCCGGGGCAGGACATCACCACGTTCATGAACGAGATCATCGCCGCCAACAACCTGCCGGACGCCTCGTCCCTGCAGATCGGCGACACCCTCGTCATTCCGGGCGGCTAGGCATGACCACCCCGCCATGGGACGAACGGTACCTGGAGTACCGGCCCAACCACCGGACCGGCCTCGTGATCCGCGGTGTGCTGTTCGTGCCGGCGGCGATCGTGCTGACGACGCTCCTCGCGTTCGCCGCGCTGGGGCTGCCCAACACCATCATCATCGTGCTCTTCGTAGGCATCGGTGCGCTGGCGATCGACATGGAGGCGTACCACACGGTGCGGGACCTTCTCGCGCAGCCCGTGACGACGCGAGGGCGCATCGAGCGGCAGTGGAAGAAGGGGCGCTTCCTCTTCCTCGGCCGCGTGAACTACCTCCTGGTCTCCGCACGCGACGAGTCGGACCCGGACGCCAAGCCCCGGACGCGACTGTTCGAGGTCGGCGAGATCGCCGCGCGAGAACTCCAGCCGGGCGATGAGATCCTCACCACCCACTGGCCGCACACCAACGCGATCATCGCGCTGGAGCGCGTGGGACGGGCGGCGCAGACGGAGTCCGGGCGGTGACCGCCCACCTGATGGCCACCCACTCGCCGGCTCGCCCGCCCGAGCATGGCGTCTCCGACCTCGTGGAGGCGGTCCCCGTCCCACGGGAGCAGGAGGCGGCGCCGGCCGTCGAGTACCGCGTGCGCACCATGGCCCTGCCGGCGGAGGAGCGGCCGCGTGAACGCCTCGAGCGGCTGGGGCCACAGGCGCTGCGGATCGAGGAACTGCTGGCGATCCTGTTCGGCACAGGCACACGCGGCAAGGACGTCCAGGTGGTGGCGAAGGAGTTGCTGCACGACCGCCAGGACCTGCGCGGCCTCGCCTCCGCGGACCTCCCCATGCTGATGGCCACGGACGGCATCGGCAGTGCGAGGGCGTCCCAGGTGATGGCGGCGTTCGAACTCGGACGGCGGTTCACGTTGGAGGCGGGCGCGGAGCGGCCGCAGGTGACGGCGCCGGACCACATCGCGGCGCTGCTGCACGAGCGCATGCAGGTGCTGGAGCACGAGGAACTGCACGTCCTGTCGCTGGACACGAAGAACCGAGTGCTGGCCGCTCCGTCCATGACCTACAAGGGCACGGTGAACTCCGCCGGCGCCCGCGTGGGAGAGATCTTCAAGGTCGCGGTGCGCCTCAACGCCTCTAAGATCGCCATCGCGCACAACCACCCGAGCGGTGACCCCACCCCCAGCGCGGACGACGTCGCCCTCACGCGCGCCGTGGTGGAGGCCGGCCGCACGCTGGACATCGAGGTGCTGGACCACCTCGTGTTCGGGCACGGCAAGGACCGCTGGGTCTCGCTCCGGCGGCAACGCCTGGGCTTCGACAGCGCCTGACTCCCGCGCACTCGCCCGCTAGTGGCCGCGGACGCCCTCCACCGGGTGGGCGAGGAGCCGCCACGGGCGTAGCACCGCCCTGGTGATGATGCGGCCGTGCCAGCGCGTGGGGCCGTAGACCCAGCACAGCAGGTACCCGGCGACGGCGTACGAGACGAGGGTGGCGACGGCCGCACCCATGACGCCGATGGCGGGGATCAGGGCCAGGTTCAGCACCACGTTGAGCGCCGCGCCCAGCAGGTGCCGCGTCAGTTCCCACTTGCGGCGGTCCTCCACGATCAGCGCCCGCCCCAGCACGGAACTGACGAAGATGAACGGCGCCGCCCACATGTGCACCCGCAGGATGCCCGCCGTCTCTGCGAACTCCTCGCCGAACAGGATGGCCACCAGCGGCGTCGCCACCACGGTGGTGCCGAGGGCGATCGCGATCGCGATCCAGGCCGCGACGCGGTAGGCCTGCTCCAGGCTGTGCTCGTACGCGCCCGGATCCTCGAGGCGCCTCGCGACGAGCATGGGCAGCATCGAGGACGCGAGCGCGATCGGCAGGAAGTACCAGACCTCGGACAGTCGGGCGGCGGCGGCGTACACGCCCACGGCGTGGTGCCCCACCAGGTGCTCCAGCATGACCTGGTCGATCTTCAGGTAGACCACCGCCGCCAGCGCGGAGAGGAAGAGCGGCCACGAGAGCGTCACGAGGCGCACCGCCATGGCGCGGGTGAACCGCAGCGCGCGCAGGGCGCCCTCCCGGCGGTGGTAGAGCACGGCGAACGCGAGGCCCGTGGCCGCGAACTCCACGGCGCCGGCTGCCGCGAACCACAGCAACGGCGCGCCCACGACCAGCAGCGCCACCCGCAACACCGAGGCCACCGCGAGCCCGGCGAAGCGCGCCCCCACCGCGTACTGCGACTCCAGCGTGGCCTGGAAGAACAGGTCCAGTTGGGCGAAGGCCATCAGTGGCAGCCCCGCCGCCAGCACTACCAGCACGCCCAGCACTCGAGACTCCGGTTGCAGCGCCCAGAGGGCGGCCACCACCAGCAGCGTCGCCACGCTGGCCGCGAGGCGCAGGCCGACGGTGGTGCCCAGCACCTCGCCGCGACGCTCGGGCTGCTCCAGGACTTCGCGCACCACCATGCTGCGCATCCCGAGCGTGGCCACCACGTCCACGATCGCGATCAGCGAGAAGCCGTAGGCGAGCAGGCCGTACTCCACGGTGCCCAGGAAGCGAATGATCTGCACGGAGATGGCCAGCGCCACCACCATGCGCAGCACGCGCTCCGCGATGAGCCAGCCGCTGTTGACCGCCACGCGGCGTCCCATGCTCCCGGCGCCTGGGAGCCGTGCGGCCAGCGAGGCGAAGAGCCCGCGACGAGGCACGTCCTGGGACACGCCTCGCGAGGAACGCGCGCGGGCACTCCGCCGACTCTCCGTGGTCATGCTGCGGCCGTCTTTCCAATCGTGCGAGCGTGAGTCTCTGACCGTGGTGTCACTAGCGTTGTCACTGGGCGTGCGCCGCCGACCGGCCGAGGACGGGCGACAGCACGCTCAGGAGGAGCGGGCGCACCTCGCGGCGGGCCCAGTGGCGCAGGGCGAGCGCGCTGCGCAGGCGATCGCGGCGCCGGAGGGGCATGAGCCAGACCGCGCGTGTGTACTCCGCGAACAGTCGGGCATGCGGGAAATAGAGGTGGCCGTTGCTGGACGGGTCGAACCACTGCGCCACGGAGCGAGCAGTCGTGTTCGCCTTGCGAGACATCCCCTCGTGGATGCGCCGGTGGAAGAGGTACGCCGGGATCTCCTCGAACTCTCCGAGCAGGCTCAGTTCGGCCACCAGCACGTTGTCGCTGGACTCGTACGCGCCGAGGAGCCGCGTGGTCAGCAGCGCCTCCCGCCGCACCAACCCGTAGAGGACGTGCGTGTACCGGAGCCGCCGCGCCACCATGCCGAAGCGCCGGTGCGCCGGCAGGCCGCGTGTGTCCAGGCCGTCCTCGAACGTGTCCACCGCGTTGCCCGTGGCGTCCACGAGCAGTGACCGCGTGTACGCGAGGATCACCGAGGGTGGCGCGGCCTCGAGGGCCTCCACGCAGCGGCGCAGGTGGGACGGCGCGATCGAGTCGTCGTGGCAGGCCCAGCGGAAGTAATCGCCGCGCGCGAGATGCACCACGTAGTTGAAGTTCCACGCAGCCCCGCGGTTGTGCTCCTCCCGGTGGTAGCGGATCCGCGCATCCTTCGCGGCGTATGCGCGGCAGATCGCCTCCGTGCCGTCAGTGGAGCCGTTGTCGGAGATGACCAGTTCGAAGTCCTCGTACTCCTGCGCGAGGATCGAGTCGATCGCCTCCGCCAGGTACGCCTCCCCGTTGTAGACCGGCATGCCGATGCTGACCCGGGACGTCCGAGGATCCTCGGGCGGGTCGCCCTCGGTGGTCGACGTCTGCGGCCGCGCGAGTTCCGTGGTCATGCCGCCCCCGGGTCCATCAGCCGCGCGGAGACATCGAGGTCGCCGAGCATCGAGGCGATCTCCTGCCGGTAGATCGGGTTCATCATCACCACCACGTCCGGGCGCACCTCGCGCAGGTGCTCCGCGCGGACGACCGCGTGCCCGGTCCCGGCGATGAACGTCCCCTGCTTGCGGGGATTGATGTCCACGACGCACTCGACGAGCGCTCCCGCTGCACCGAGGGCCACGAGGTAAGCCGTCGCCTTCGACCCCGCGCCCCAGAACGCGATGCGCTCCCCGCGTGTGGCGTGAGCCTCGAACGTCTCGCGGAGCGCGCGTACTCGTCGCGCGTACGTGTCGCGGAAGGCCGTCGCGGCGCGCCAGGTCTCGGCGCGGTCGTCCTCGAGGTGGGCTGGCCGGGCGCCGTGGCGGCGCGCGCTTCGCGCGGGCCGCGCCTCCGCGACCAGGTACTGGCCGCCGTAGGTGTGCTCCACGCGCGCCACCTCGAACTCCGCGCCCTCCAGCAGGTGCGCCAGCGAGCCGGCGGTGAAGTAGGCGGCGTGCTCGTAGTAGACGTCCCAGAACGCGCCCTCGCGGAGCACTGCCAGGGCGTCCGGCACCTCCACCAGCAGGGGCACGTCGCGCTCCCCCATCGAGGCGCGTACGGCCGCGAGGAACTCGCCGGGGTCCGGCAGGTGTTCCAGCGTGTGCCGGCAGACGACCGCGCGGACGTCGGCGCGCAGGTGCCGCGCCTCGAAGCGCTCGGGCGCCCACTCCATCCCCTCGCGCTCCACGGCGGGGCCGGCCGTGAGCACGGGGTCCACGCCGATGCCGCGGCCACCGGTGGCGTCGCACATGACATCGAGGAACTCGCCGCGGCCGCAGCCGATCTCCAGCACGGTCTGGCCTCGCAGCGCGTGACGCTCCGTCCAGCGCCGCGCCAGCCTCGTGGCGTACTCCCGGAACTGCGGCGACGCCGCCTGGCTGGACTCGTAGTCCTCCACGACGGCGGAGGCGGAGAAGGCGACGTTCGAGATCAGCCCGCAGGCGTGGCAGAACCCGAGCCTCATGTCCCCGGTGGGGCAGGCGAGCGCATCATCTTGCGTGGCGAAGAGCCGGTTGCTCGTGACCGGGATGCCCGCCTGCTCGTGGAACACCTCCACCGCCTCGCGCCCGCACCCCGAGCATCGAGGACGCACCGACACCGCGAGGCCCGCGCGAGCCTGCGCGTCCACCGGCCGCACCGACATCGGCCGCGCGGTCATCGCGCACGTCCAAGCAGGGAGACGGCCTCGCGCTCGCCCTCGATGGAGGGGGCGGCGAGTTGTAGCGATGCCTTGCGCAGCGTGAACGCTTCGGCGTAGCCGCTCGCGGAGCGGGCCTCCACGCCACGCAGGCGGGCGAGCGCCCGGAAGGTCTCCTCCGTGAACCAGTAGCGGTCGCGCTGGGAGACGTAGTGCTCCGCGAGCAGCGCCCACTTGCGGGCCATGCCCTCCTCTGACAGCGGGACGAAGGCATTGGGCTGGCCCAGGTCGCCGTCGTACTTCGGGATCTCGTACTCCAGCACAAGGTGGTCGCGGAACGTGTTCCAGGTCAGGTCGCTCACCAGCCGGTGGTCCTGGTGCCGGTCCTCTCGCGCATGCGTCAGCACCACGTCCGGCGACCCCCGGCCCTTGAGCGCCTCGAACGCCTCCTTGACCGCGGGGCCCTCGTGGGGCAGGAAGCCGTCCCGGAAGCCCAGGACGGTGACCTCCCCCTCCGGCACGCCCGAAAGGAACGCCGAGGCCGCCGCCCTGGCCTCGACCTCCCGTTCCGGCGTGGACGTGCACACCACCCAGTCGACGCGCCCCAGTCGCCCGAGGCGCGCCCACTCCAGCAGCGTCCCGCCCGCACCGATCTCGATGTCGTCGCAGTGCGCGCCCAGCGCCAGCACGTGCAACGGCCGATCACCCTCCGTGCCGACGCCCAGGCTTAGAATCTTGGGGCTCCCTCCAGCACGCCGTTCACGCCGTCCACCAGCGAGACCGCCGGGTCCTGCGACCAGAGCGCCCACGGGCGTTCACCGCGCAGGTACATGTCGTCCAGGTGCTGCTTCTCCTTGAAGGTGTCCATGGACATCCAGAAGCCGTCGTAGGAGTAGGAGGTGAGCAGGCCGCGTTCCGTCAGGCGCTGGAACGGCTCGCGCACCAGTTCCTCGCCCGGGTTCATGTAGTCGAAGACCTCGTTGCGGAAGACGAAGTAGCCGCCGTTGATGCGCAGGCCCGCCTGCGTGAGGTCGCGCACCTCGTGCACGCGGCCGTCCGGCTCCGCGTCCACCACGTGGAAGGAGTACGGCGGCCGCACGGCCACGAAGCCCCCCACCGCGCCGGAGGCGTCCACGCGGTCCACCAGGTCCGGTAGGTGGAAGTCCGTCAGCCCGTCGCTGTAGTTGGCCAGGAACATCTCGTCGTCGCCCACGTACGGGCGCACGCGGCGCAGGCGCTCGCCGATGTTGGACTCCAGGCCGGTGTCCACGAAGGTGATCGTCCAGTCCCGGATGTCGCAGCCGAGGAGTTCCAGGCTCTGGCCGCCGGCGGACAGCACGAAGTCGTTGGAGACGGTCTCGTCGTAGTCCAGGAAGTACCGCTTGATCGCCTGGCCCTGGTAGCCCAGGCACAGGATGAACTCCGTGTGCCCGAAGTGGGCGTAGTACTTCATGATGTAGTCCTCAAAA
>CAYTRA010000115.1:0-7647 GCA_964439675.1 uncultured Dehalococcoidaceae bacterium | reverse complement strand
TATTTTCGAGGATGGTTTCGGTCTGGACCTTGACGTCGCCGACCCCGACCACCTGCTGGTCATATCGACCAACGCGTACCTCGCCGGATACAACGACACGACCGGCCCGGTCATGGTCGAACAGTTGATGCAGCGCATCCGGGCAGTGCCCGGCGTGGTCGCAGCCGGCACCTCGACTCACGCGCCGCTCGGGTTCGGCGGGAACAGCTCGCAGTCGGTCGACGTCGTCGGCTACACGCCCGACAAGAGCGAGAACATGTCGATCCAGTACGCCTATGTGAGCGCGGATTACTTCGAGACCGTGGGCCATCGGGTGCTCCAGGGGCGCGTGCTGGATGCGCGCGACCAGGCGGGTACCCAGGGCACGGTGGTCGTGAACCAGGCCTTCGTGGACCGGTTCTACAAGGGCCAGGACCCGATAGTAAAGCAGGTCGTTCGCGGGGGCGGGGACACCGCGATCGTCGTGGGCGTCGTTGCGACGGGGAAGTACCAGACCCTCGATGAAGCGCCTCGCCCGCTCCCGCCCCCAGACCCTCGTCGCACACGTGCTCGTGCTCCTCGCGGCCGGCGCGCCGTACGAGGGCCATGCACAGACGCCGCCGGGCCAGATCGCCGGTGACCTCCCGGACCGCGGCTTCGCGCTCGTGTCGTGGGGTGGCGGGACGCCCTCGGACCTGGTGGCGGCGGCGAACGGGATGGGGTGCGACACCGGCTCGGTGTGGGTGTCGCAGGGCGGGGCGCTGCGCGGCTACATCACCGGCGCGCCAGAGGTGGTCAACCGCGCGTTCGAGGAGATGTTCCCTGCCGGCATGCCGGCGATGCCAGTCATCGTCGTGTGTCGGGACGCCTCGACGCCTGCGTCCACCTCGGCGCGCGCCATCGAGGGCACCAGTTGCCGCCTGTTCCCGGACGACAACCCGTGGGCGCAGCGCGTCGACGACCTGCCGGTGCACCCCGACTCCGAGGCGTACATGGACTTCCTGACGGGACTGTCCGGCAACCAGTTCCTGCACGCCGACTTTGGCGAGAACCCCACCTACGGCATCCCGTGGATCGTGGTGCCCTCGGACCAGCCTCGCGTCCCCGTCACGTTCGACTACGACGACGAGAGCGATCCCGGTCCCTACCCGATCCCCTCCGATGCGCCGGTCGAGTCCGGGTCAGACCGCCATGTCCTGGTGGTGCAGGACGAGGAGTGCGTGCTGTACGAGTTGTTCGCGGCGGAGCGGTCCGCTGCGGGCTGGCACGCCGGCTCGGGCGCCATCTTCGACCTCGAATCCAACGCCCTGCGCCCGGACGGCTGGACCTCCGCGGACGCCGCCGGCCTGCCGATCCTCGCCGGTCTCGCGAGGTACGACGAGGTCGAAGGCGGTCGCATCGACCACGCCCTGCGCGTGACGTTCTCGCGCACCCAGCGCGCGTACATCCACCCAGCCACCCACTTCGCGAGCAGCATCACCGACCCGGCGGCGCCTCCGATGGGTCTGCGCCTGCGCCTCCGCGACGACTTCGACCTGAGCGCCTACGAGGGTCACGCGCGGGTGATCCTGGAGGCGCTCCGCGACTACGGGATGATCGTCGCTGACAACGGGTCGAACTGGTACATCAGCGGCGCCACCGACCCTCGCTGGGACGACGACGACCTCAACCAACTGAAGACCGTCCCCGGATCCGCATTCGAGGTGGTCTACACCGGCCCCATCGCCAGCGATTAGCGGGCACACCGTCGGGCCGAATGGCGACTGTTCAGGACTCCGTTCATCCTGAGCCTGTCGAAGGACGCGCGAAGCGCGCGGAGTCCGGGTCCAGCCGCGGTCCCTACTCAGCCGCCTCCCCGTCGAACTCGTCCATGCCCGCCTCCGCGTAGCCGGGGTAGAAGTAGGTCTTCATCGCGCGTCGCAGTTCGCCTCGATGGTCGGGGTGGGCGATGGCGATGAGGTTCTCCGCGCGCTGGCGCTGGCTGCGGCCGGCGAGGCGCGCGACGCCGTGTTCCGTGACCACGTAGTCCGCGAACGACCGGGGCACCGTCACGTACGTGCCGTCCTCGATGCGCGGGATGATGCGGGTGATGTGCGCGTTCGCGGCGGACGAGGGCAGCACGGTGATGGCCTTGCCCTTCGGCGCAATGAACGCGCCGATGTGGAACTCGGGCTGACCGCCCGTCCCGTTGTAGACCGTGGTGCCGAGGGCTTCCGAGCAGATCTGGCCCGTCAGGTCCACCATGAACGCGTTGTTGATGGAGACCATCCGCTCCTGCGCGGCGACGACGGGGATCGAGTTCACTTCGCGGACGGCGCGGGTCTCCACCAGGCCCTCCTCCACCAGCCAGCGCTCCTCCTCCGGCGTGCGCGGACTGATCGAGGTGGTGACGCCGAACCCGGGATCGACGGTCTTGAGGGAGTTGTTCACCACCCCCGCCATCATCTGCTCCACGACGCCCACCGGCGTGATCTCGGAGTGCCACCCCAGGTCGTGCTTGCCGTCGAAGGCGCCCTGCGTCACAAGCCTCGTCGCGGTGCGGCCGGCGCCGATCTGGATCGTGTCGCCGTCCTCCAGCACCTCGTTCACGAACCCCGCGATGATCGAGGTCTCCGGTGGCGGCTCCTGCACCGCGAGCGCGGGGCGCTCGGTGAGTTCCGTCATCACGAAGGCCGTGACCTCCGAGACGTGCAGCCGCTCCGTGGTGCGGATGCACGGAGCCCAGGGCGAGACCTCGAGGATCGTGGTGCGGGCACGCCTCGCGAAGTCGCCCTTGTGCCAAGGCTGGCCACCGAAGGTGACGTACCCGTCCTGGTCGGGCGGAGTGCAATAGGTGGCAAAGACGTCGATGGGCTCCTGGTCGTCACGGGAGTCCCAGAGGTTGAACTGGTTCGAGAACAACTGCGGGTAGAAGTCCGCCCGGCGGCTGGCCAGCGCCTCGCGTGACCGGAGGCCGCCGTAGATGTCGACGGCGATGTTCCACGGCAGGTCGGCGAACGTCTCGTCGAACCAGTCCTGCGCGGTGGGTGCGCACGCGCGCACTCGGACATTGAAGTCCAGCTCCATCACCCGCGCGAAGACCGCCGGCATGAACGACCGGGCGTCGCCGCCGATGGGCGTGTAGAGGATGTCCCCCGCCTGGATGAGGCTCGCCGCGTCCTCGAAGGACATCAGCCGCTCGCGATACTCCTGCTCCCAGCCCACGGCGCACCCCCCGGCTTGCCGACCTGCACCACGTACGTGTTGCTCGATGGTAGGCGCGCGGGGCAAGGGGACGATCAGGCGACGTGGACGAAGCGTCGAGGCGGAGCCGATGCGGAGCGGATCGAGGAGCGGCTAACCCCCTCCGCCGCCGCCTCCACCGACGCCGGCGCCGAGGGCGGGGGCCTCGCGGCCCTGCATGTCGCCCTCGTGGGTGGCGGGCGGGTGCTCCCGGCCGAAGGTGTAGCCGCTGTTGAACAGGGCGACCAGGAGCATCAGGCCCACGATGATGGAGCCCTGGATGATGAAGGTCGTGGGCGCGCTGATGATGTCCGCCACCACGCCCAGCGGCGCGGCCATCAGTGGCATCACGCTGAAGGTGAGCATGTTGATGCTCATGACGCGACCGTAGTACTCCGGGTCCGCCTCGCTCATGACCATGGTGTTGTTCAGCGTCTGGTACGCCGTGGTCGCCAGGCCCAGCACCACCACGGCGAAGATCGCCCCGCCGTAGCCGAACGCGCCGGACGAGAGCGCGAGCAGAATCAGACCCACGCCGGCCATGATCCCGGCCACCCATTGCACCAGCGGCTTGCGGTCAAACTCGGTGAACGTGGCCACACCGAGCGAGGCGATGAGCGCTCCCACGCCAGTGATCGACTGCAGGACGCCGTACGCGCTCTCCGGCTGGCCCAGGTCCTCCTGCACGAAGCCCGCCAGCAGCATGACGTAGGGCATCCCAAACAGGGAGACGATGAACATCATCCCGATGAGCAGCCGCAGCCGGGGGTGGTGCGCCACATACGACAGCCCCACGCCGATCTCCGCGATCATGCCCCCCTGCGGCCGAGGGCGACCGAAGCCCGGGCCACCACCCATGCCCGGACGCATCCCGGGCCCCCGCCCGGGGACGCCGACCAGCCGCGCGGCGCCCGTGGGCACCATCAGCAGCAGCGTGGAGGAGAAGACGTAGAGGCTCGCCTGCACGAAGTAGGCCGACTCGATGCCCCAGAGGCCCACCAGGCCACCCGCCGCGGCGGGGCCGAACAGGCGCGTGAAGTTCATCGCCGCGTTCGACATCGCGATGGCGCTCATGATCTTCTCGGGCCCCACCACCTCCGCCATCAGCGGCGTGCGGGCCGGCATGCCGAAGGCGAAGAAGGTGCCCTGCACCAGGCCGATCACGAACAGGAACTCCATGGTGATGAGGTCGGTGGCGACCAGGACCGCCGTGATCAGCGCCAGGATGCCGGTGGTCCCCTGCGTGACGAGGGTGAGGTTGCGCTTCTCCACCCGGTCAGCCAGCGAGCCGCCGATCAGCGCGAACAGCAGCATGGGCAGCCCGAACGAGAGCGAGATGATGCCGGTGGCCGCGAACGAGCCCGTGAGTTCCCAGGCCAGCAGCGCGCGCGCCACCTGCTGCATCTGCATGCCGGTGAACGAGAACAGCGAGGAGAACCACAGCAGCCGGTAGTTCCGGTACTGGAACACCTCCAGCGCCCGACGCATGGAGGGCCGTGCCGAGCCGTGAGGCGGGCCGCCCATCATCGCCCCGGGAGGGCCTCCGGAAGGAACACCGGCCATACCCGGTCCAGCCATGACGCCCTCTGGCCAGCGCTCCACCGGGGGCCGGGGGGCGCAGAGTTCGCTGCGAGGTGCATCGGAGGGTAGGGCGCGCTCAACCCTACCGTCAACGTAAGGGTACGCTTCCAAATCGCCTGTGATTGCTCACAGTGAAGGCAGCCGGCGCCCCACGGCGCTGGCTCTGCGGAAGAACATGCGGACTGTCGGTATGCGTTGACAGGCCGATGCCCGGAGGGCTTGAATCGCCGGACTCGTATTTGGATCGTGTTCGCTCGGCACAGCGACCGATCTGGCAGGGGGGACGGCCATGCCGGGCGCTCTGGACGACATCCGCGTCATCGACGCGACGGGGCCTATCGGGCACTACGCGGGCTATCTCCTCGCGGACCTGGGCGCGGACGTCGTCAAACTCGAGCCACCCGAGGGCGACCCGGCGCGCTGCTGGGCGCCGCTGCTCCCGGACACGCCCGACCCCGAAGCCGGCCTGCAGTTCATCCTGCTGAACGCGAACAAGCGCGGCGCCACCCTGGACCTCCGTCGCGACGACGGCCGCGAGGCGTTCCTGCGCCTGCTGCGCTCCGCGGACGTGCTGCTGGAGTCCTGGTCGCCGCAAGAGGCGGAGGCACTGGGTCTCACCCCCGACGTGATCGAGGCGGCGAACCCGGCCCTCGTGCACGCCTCGGTGACCGGGTGGGGGCTAGACGGGCCGTACGCGGGGTGGGCGTACGCGGACATCGTGGCGTGCGCCATGTCCGGGGTGATGAACCTGGCCGGCTTCCCGGACGGCCCGCCGGAGAAGTTGCCGGATCACCAGGGCTACCACTGCGCCTCGATCAACGCGGCCGCCGGCGTGATGGCGGCCATCCTCCACCGCGACGCCACCGGCGAGGGCCAGCGGGTGGAGGTCTCCATGCAGGAGTCGCTCCTGACGTCCCAGGAGACGGCGATGCAGGCGGCGGACATCCTGGGCACCAACCGCCAGCGCACCGGCGGCGGCAGCGCCACCGGCTTCAAGATGCCCGGCCTGGGCGTGTACGAGACGGCGGACGGCGCCCTCTACTCCATGTGCACCGGCAACGCCGGCTCCGGCTTCCAGGGCCTGGTGGAGTTGATGCGCGAACTGGACGGCCCCGGCGAGATCCACGAGGAGCCGCTGTTCTCCTTCGTCCAGTCCCGCATGAACACGCAGTTGCTCATCCAGGCGATGCAGGATCCGGAGGGCGCGAAGGACGTGATTGGCACGCTGGCGAAGGTGGACGCCATCACGGTGGACTTCTTCAAGCGCCATCCCACGCAGACCCTCTACAACCGCGGCCAGGAACTGCGGGTGCTCCTGGGGCCGGTGAACACGCCCCGAGACATCTCGGAGAGTGAGCAACTGAACGCGCGCGGCTGGTTCCGCAGCATCGAGGACCCCGGGCGAGGGCGCACGCTCCGCTACCCCGGCCCGCCGTGGATGCTGGAGGCGACGCCCGCCAGCCTGCGTCGCCCCGCGCCGCTGCTCGGCGAACACACGCAGGAGGTGCTCACGGAAGCGGGGCTGGACGCCTCGACGGTGGGCGCGCTGATGGAGTCGGGGGTGGCCAGATGACGAACGTCGCCACGCGGACCACTGCCACGCGGCCTCGGCCGCTGGAGGGCCTCAAGGTGCTGGACCTGACGTGGTTCGGCGCCGGCCCCATCGCCCTGCGCATCATGGCGAACCTGGGTGCGGACGTGATCCGCATCGAGACGGAGAAGCGCCCGGACGGCCTGCGCGTCGTCGGCCCCAAGCCGGTAGGTGACAACAGCCTGAACGTGTCCGGCTACTACAACAACTTCAACTCGGAGAAGCGCTCAATCGCGATCGACCTCACGCACCCAGAGGGGCACGCCCTCGGGATGCGCCTGGTGGAGTGGGCCGACCTGTTCATGACCAACATGACCAACCGCGCCGTCCGCCAGACGGGCATGACGTGGGAACAGGTGCGCGGTGCGAACCCGCGCATCATCGGCATGTACGAGCCCATGCAGGGCATGACCGGCCCGCACACGGAGTACATGGGCTTCGGCGCGGTGCTCTCCGCGCTGTGTGGCCTCAACTACCTCGCGGGCTCCGAGGGCAACCGGCCGGTGGGGGTAGGCTCGAACTACCCGGACTACGTGGTGAACCCGGGGCACGGGATCATCGCGATGATGGCTGCCATCCGGCACCAGCGTCGGACGGGCCAGGGCCAACTCATCGACATGTCGCAGTTCGAGTCGTCCGTCGCCGTCCTCAGCGCCCCCGTCTTCGCGTGGGACAACGCCGGCATCGAGTACGTCCGGCAGGGCAACCGCGTGCCGTACGCCGCGCCGCACGGCGCCTATCGCACGTCCGAGGTGGACGACCGCCCCGATCGCTGGCTGGCCCTCGCGTGCCTCACGGACGATCAGTGGCGCGCGGCCGCCGAGGCGATGGGCCACGCTGACTGGGCGGAGGACCCGAGGTTCGTGAGCCTCGATGGCCGCAAGACGCACGAGGACGAACTGGACGCGATCATCGCCTCGTGGGCGGCGGAGCAACACGGGCCCTCGGCGCTGGAGGCGCTCCAGGCCGCGGGCGTGCCGGCCGGCCTTGTCCTCAACGCCACGGAGGTCCTCCACGACCCACACCTCGAGGAGCGCGAGTACTACGCGTACCCCGAGCACCCGGAGGCCGGCGCACGCGCGTACGACGGCCCGGGCTTCCGCCTCCCGAAGACGCCGCACGAGGTCAGAGGCGCCGCCCCCCTCCTCGGCGAGCACACGTTCGAGGTGGCCACGGAGGTCCTGGGGCTGGAGCCGGACGAGATCGGGCGGCTGATCGCGGAAGACGTGCTGCGCTAGCCGAGGTACTCGCCCCCTCGGGGGTGGAGCGAACGC
>CAYTRA010000114.1:0-7718 GCA_964439675.1 uncultured Dehalococcoidaceae bacterium | reverse complement strand
TGGCGATGACGTGGGGGCACTGGTACCTCACCTCCGGCCGGCTCCCCAAGGAGCCCATGGAGGAGATGTCGCTCGTGGTCCTCGTAGCCCTCGCCGTGCAGGCGCTGCTGGTGCTCATCGGCGCCTTGGCGCCGGCGCGCGAGGTGCCCCTGACGGACAACATGGGCCTCGACCTGGTGGCCAACCCGGCCTTCTGGCTCCGCATCGGCGTGGGCCTCGCGTTTCCCCTCGCGGTGACGTGGCTCGCCTTCAAGGCCGCGCAGATCCGGGGCATGATGTCGGCCACGGGCCTCCTCTACATCGCGCTGGGCGCCGTGCTTGCGGGCGAAGTGCTGGCGCGCGGCCTGATGTTCACGACCGGGCAAGCGGTCTAGAGCGCTGTCTGACGAAGCGCGAGGCGTCCCGAAATCCCTTCACATCTGCGTTGCTGACCCTTCCATGACGTTCTGTATGATGGCGTGAAGCAATCGGAGCATTGCTCCCGCCGCTCCCCGGTATGGGAGGCCCCCCGGTGACCGACACGGGTGACCCGAACGCCGCGCATCCGCCCGGAGGGCGCCGCTCACACATCGGCGCCGGCGACGATGGCGACCGTGCGACGCGTGCCGCCAGGCTGGACTCCGCCCGCCGGGGAATCCGTGCGCGCCTTCACGACGTAACTCAGGGTGTAGAGGCGTCGCAGCCTGCCAGTCCCGCCGTGGACCGCGCGATGGACGACGCCCGGTTGATGGAGGCGCTGGGCCGGGGAGACGTCGAGTCGCTGGAGGCGCTGTATGACCGCTACTCCGCGCTCGTGTTCTCGGTCAGCCTTCGGGTCTTGCATGACGCCCAACTCGCGGAGGACGTCACGCAGGAGGTCTTCCTCCGCCTCTGGCGGCAGCCGGCCTCGTTCGACCCGGAGCGCGGGCGCTTCATCTCCTGGGTGATGTCCGTGACGCGCAACCGGGCGCTGGACGAACTGCGGCGCGTCTCGCGGCGGAGCCGGTCAGAGGACCCGGACAGCGAGGGCAGTCCCATCGCTGGCGTGGCCACCTCGGACCGCCTGGACGACCCCGTGCTGGGCGCCGAACTGGCGGAGCAGCGGGAGGCCGTCCGGGCCGCCATGACTCGCCTCCCACCGGAGCAGCGGCGGGCCATTGAACTCGCCTACTTCTCCGGTCTGACCCAGGTGGAGATCGCCAGCGTGACCGGCGACCCGCTTGGTACGGTGAAGACCAGGGTCCGCCTGGGGATGCGCAAACTGCGCGAGAACCTGGCGGCGTACGTAAGCACCGGCGAACCCCTCCCGTCCGCGGGAGAGCCGCCGGAGGACCGAGAGGACCAGGGCACTCCGTGACCCCCGAAGAACGCGAGGCACTGCTGGCCGGGTTCGCCCTGGGCACCTTGAGCGACCCGGACGCGCGGGACGCCGAGTACCTGGTGCGCACGGACACCTTGGCCGCCCGCGAGTTCGAGGCTTACCGCGACCTGGCGGACATGATCGCGCTTTCAGTCCCCCTCCGCCGCGCGGACCCGTCGCTGCGTGAGCGCGTGATCCGTGCCGCGCGCCGCTCTCCCAGCCCGTGGCGGCAGCGCCACCACTGGCGCCGCTACATGCCCGCCGCCGGCCTCGCAGCCGCGCTGGCCCTCGTCAGCCTGTGGGCCGTCTCCTTGCAGTCGACCATCGGCGACCTGCGCTCGGAGCAGGCAGCCCTGGCGGCGATCGTGGAGGCGGACGCGAAGCGCCTGGACGCGCTGCACCAGGCCAGCGTGGGCGTGCAGCAGGCCGAGACACTGGGCGTGCGCCTGGAGACTGCCCTGCGCGACCAGCAGGTGATCCTGGCCGTCCAGTCCGACCCAGAGGCGCGGAGCACTCGGTTGGAGCAGACCCAGTCATCCCATGGGGCCCACGGTTCCTACGTCTGGAGCGACGAGAACGCCGCCGGCGTCTTGCTGGTCTATGACCTGCCGCCGCTGCCGCTGGGCTCCACCTACAAGGTGTGGCTGGAGGACCCGTCCTCCCGCCAGGTCGCGGCGGGGACCTTCACCACGGACGAGAAGGGCGACGCCACGGTCGCGCTGGCGACCGAAGGCGACCAGGAGCCGGTGCGCCTGTACCTGGTCGCCACCAACGGCGCCGATGACGGTCCGGTGGTCCTACAGGGCACCCTGAGCCGGGACGAGTCCGTCCTCCGCTAGCGCCGCTCCCGACTGATCGAGGGCTAGCCGCCGGCCTCGCGAGCCTCTTCCGCGGCCGCCGCTTCCGCCTCGCGCGCGACTGCTTCGTCATGCGCGCGGATGGCTTCGGGCGAGTCCAGGCGCGCGTCCAGCGGCAGGTCCTCCCGACGGCTGCCCACGTGGCTGGCGGCGTAGGCCTCGGCGGCCGACTCGCCTCGGAGCCGGCGGTCGGCGTACCAGAACAACTCCCGGCCGATGGCGGCCAGCGGGACGGCCACGAGCATGCCGAGGAACCCCCAGATCGCGCCGACCACAGAGAGCAGCAGGATGACCATCGCCGGGTGGATGTCCACCGCGCCACCCTGGATGCGCGGGACCAGCAGGTTGTTCTCCAGTTGTTGGACGACGAAGTAGACGAGCCCCACCCAGATGAACAAGTCCGGGTCCGTGGCCAGCACCACCATGATGCCCGCCGCCGCCCCTAGCCATGGCCCCAGGATGGGGATCAACTCGGTGATCCCCGCCCACAACCCCAGGCCAATCGAGAACTGCACCCCAAGCAGGGTCATGCTCAGGCCGATCGCCGTCCCCACGATGAGGCCCAGCAGCAGCTGCGCCCGGATGTACCGGCCCAGCAAGTAGTCCGAGATGCGTCCGATGTTCGCGACGTCATCCTTGGCGGCGTCCGGCACCGCGCGCATGAAGTTACGTTCCACGAAGTGCCGGTCGCGCAGCGCGTAGAACATCCAGAACGGCACCACCAGGAAGCCAAAGACCAGGCCCAGCGTGCCGGTAATGGTTCCCACGCCGCCGCCCAGCACGCTCAGCACCACGTCCGTTGCCGCATCGCCCAGGTCCTGCGCCGCGTTGTCGATCTCGTCGCGGAGTTCGTCCGGCAGTCGCGAGCGGTACCGATCCACCCAGTCCGTGATCTGGACGCGCGCCTCGTCGACGATCTCCGGGAGTTCGGCGAAGAAGTCCGTGGCCTGGTTGACCGCCGTGGGCACCACCGCCACGCCCACGCCCGTGAGCGACCCGAAGAACACGAGGTAGATGAGGCCCACCACCACGCCTCGACGGATCACATCGTGCTTGTGGGTGCGGGCCGGGATGAACGAGGCCAGCCGGTCCACCACCGGCTGCAGCGCGTACGCGATCACCGCGCCGATGGCGAAGGGCAGCAGCGCGACCTTCGCGCTCCACGCCATCCAGAGGACGAACGAGAGCATGATGGCCCACAGGGCGATGCGCCAGTGTCGAGTGGTCACCTGCGCATTGTGCCTGCTCGCGCCCTCCGTTGCAGCCATCCGGGCGCGTCGTTGACAGGCCACGAGGCCACCGGGACGATGGGTGCCTGATGCCGTCCGTGACTCCTGACTCCATCGAGCGGCTGCTCGCCCGCCGCGGCTACCGCCTCACCGGGCCCCGCCGTCATCTGCTGGAGGTGATGGGCGGCCTGGGGGACCACTTCGCCGCGGACGACGTGGTGAGCGCCGCGCCCGAGGTGGGCCGCGCCACGGTGTTCCGGACGCTCCGTCTGCTGCAAGAACTGGGCGTGGTGTGCCAGGTGGTCCTGGACCAGGGCGCGCTGGCGTACCGCCTGGCGCCGGAGGAGCACCATCACCATCTGATCTGCGTCGAATGCGGCGCCGCCCACGACTTCTCCTCCGACTCGCTCGAAGCCGTCTTCGAGGACGTCCAGGCTCAGACCGGTTACGCCATCGAGGCGCACCGCCTGGAGGTCTACGGGCGCTGTCCGGCCTGCCAGGCGGTCGAGCCGGGCGAGTAGCGCAGGGGCGACTTCCTCGAAAATCCGCTTGCAGTTGAAACTCAGTTTCAATACGCTCCGCCGTAACGAGACTCAGGCTCACCTAGAGAAGCCGAGCATGACCTCCCCCCGCATCCGCCGCCGCCTAGCGGTTGTCCTCGGCGTCTCGGTTCTCCTCACGTCCGCGTGTGCGACCGCGTGTGCGTCCGAGGGCAATGCAGGTGACGAGGGCGCCCCGGGCGAAGTGATCGCCACCACGAGCCAGATCGGCGCGCTCACCCTCGAGGTGACGCGCGAGACCGGCATCGAGGTGCACACGCTCCTCGCGCCCGGCGTGAACCCACACGACTACGAGCCATCACCGTCCGAGGTGGCGCTCATCGGCGACGCGACCCTGGTGCTGCGCCACGGCATCGGGCTGGACGACTTCCTGGATGCCGCCATCGAGGGCGCGGGCGCTGATCGCGTCGTCACCGTCACCGAGGGCATCGACCTCCGTCCCGCCTCCCGAGAGCACGAGGACACAGAGCACGGGGACACAGAGCACGAGGACGAGGACGATCACAACCACGGCGATGGCGACGCCGACCCGCACGTCTGGCACGACCCACAGCGGGTGCAGGTGATGGTGGCCAACATCGCGGACGCCCTCGTGGAGGCATTCCCGGAACAGGCGGAGGCCCTCCAGGCGAACGCGGATGCGTATCACTCCCGCCTGGACGAGGTGGACGCCGAGATTCGAGCGCTCATCGATTCCATCCCCGCCGAGCACCGCAAGGTCGTCTCGGCGCACGACTCGCTGGGCTACTTCCTGGACCGGTACGGGCTCGAGTTCGTGGGCGCGGTGGTGCCCTCGACCGCCAGCGGCGCGGAGGCGTCCGTGCGGGCGCTGGCCGACCTCCAGGCCCTCATCCAGGCGGAGGACGTGCGGGCCATCTTCGCGGAGAACTCCGCCGACCCCGCGGTGGTGGAGCAACTGGCGGAGGACACGGGAGTCCGAGTGGTCACCGACCTCTACGGAGACACCCTGGGCCCCGACGGTTCGGACGCCGCGACGGTGGACGGCATGCTCCTGCACAACGCGAGCCGTATCGCGGAGGCGCTGCGGTGACTCGCGCGCACCCCTCGGAGGCGTCGGGCTCCGCACGACTCGTGCTGCGCGATGTGTCGGCGGCCTACCCCGGCTCCACCTTCGAGCTTGCCCCGGTGTCGTTCGAGGTGGGCGCGGGGGAGGTGGTGGGCATCATCGGCCCGAACGGGGGCGGCAAGAGCACGCTCCTGAAGGCGGTGGCCGGCGTGCTGCCGCTGAGCAGCGGGCACGTCAGCCTCGACGGCCGCTCGCTCCGCGAGCATCGAGGACGCCTCGCCTTCGTCCCCCAGCGCGAGGACGTGCACTGGGGTTTCCCGGCGAGCGCGCTGGACGTGGTGCTCATGGGCCGCCACCGCGACATCGGCTGGTTCCGCCGGCCAGACGGGGAGGACCGGCGCATCGCCATGCAGGCGCTGGGGCGCATGGGCCTCGGAGGGATGGAGCACAACCACATCTCGGAGTTCTCCGGCGGGCAGCAGCAGCGCATCTTCCTGGCTCGCGCGATCGCACAGGAGCCGCGCGTGGTGCTGCTGGACGAGCCGTTCACGGGCGTGGACACCGCGAACCGCGCCGTCCTGCACCAAGTCATCCGGTCCTTCGCCCAGGCCGGCGTCATCACGCTGGTCGCCACCCACGACCTGGACGAGGTGCAGGAGATGACCTCCTCCGTCGCGTGCATCAACCGAGGCCTCGTCGCGTTCGGCCCCACCGAGGCGACGTTCACCCCGGAGAACCTGCGCGCCACCTTCGGCGGAGCGCTGGCGGTGTTCACGTGATCGACTGGCTCCTGGACCCGCTCCGGTACCCGTTCCTTCAGCGCGCGCTCGCCGAGATCGTGATCGTCGGCGTGCTCTCGGGCGTCGTCGGCACGCTCGTGGTGCTGCGAGGGCTCGCGTTCATCGGTGACGCGCTGGCGCACGCGGTGTTCCCCGGCGTGGTGCTGGCCTACCTCGCCGGGACGAGCATCCTCGCGGGCGCCCTCGTAGTGGGCGCGCTGACGGCGGTGGGGATCGGCGTGCTGACCCGCAACAGGCGCGTGTCGGAGGACACCGCCATCGGGGTGCTGTTCGTGGCGTTCTTCGCCGTCGGTATCGTGCTGATCAGCCGGCAGACGGGATTCACCCGCGACCTGGGCAGCCTGCTCTTCGGAAGCCTCCTCGGCATCTCCACCACCGACGTGCTGGTCTCCGCCTTCATCCTGGTGCTGGTGCTGGCCGTGCTGCTCCTCTTCCTGAAGGAACTCGCGATGGTCGCGTTCGACGCCACCCTCGCGAGGACGCTCGGCTACTCCGTTTTCTGGCTGGACATGCTGCTGCTGATGCTGGTGACCGCCACGATCGTGGTGGGCCTGCAGTCCGTGGGGAACATCCTGATCCTGGCGATGGTGGTAACGCCCGCCGCCGCGGCACGGCTGCTGACGGACCGCCTGGGGCGGATGATGGCCCTCAGCGGGGGGATCGGCGCGGCGAGCGGGGTGGTGGGGCTCTACATCTCCTACCACGCGGGCACCTCCGCCGGCGCCACCATCGTGCTCACGGCCACGGCGGTGTTCCTCCTGTGCCTCGTGCTAGCACCGAAGCACGGCCTGCTCGCGCAGGCCGCGTTGCGCCGCCAGGGCCGCCACCACGAGCACCACGCTCACAGCGTGGAGGACACGCCCGTCGTCTGAGCCGCTACCATCCGCCCGTGCCGGACGACACTCCCACCCCCTCCGTCGACCACGACACGCCCGAGGCGCAACGAGACGCCGAGGGCACCCCTGGCCACGCGGCCGAGCGCGACTGGCTCGCGCTCCCTCGGGCCCTGCGCGCGCCGATCTACGACCTGCTGGGGTTCGACCTCACGGACGGCGGCGAGGGCTGGCTGGAAGTGACGTTGCAGATCACGGATCCGCTGTTGAACGCGGACGGCGTACTGCATGGCGGCGTGTGGACGCTGATCTCGGACACGGCCATGGGCGGCGCGATCCGTACGGTGATCGAACCTCACCAGCGGGTGGTCACGTCGCAGTCGGACTTCCGGTGGCTGCGCCCGATCTCCGGGCGCACGCTGCGCTCGGTAGGCCGCATCCTCCGTCGAGGGCGCTCCGTGTGGCATTGCACCTGCGAGTGCTTCGACGAGCAGGGGACGCTGGTGGGCGCGGGCTCGGGCACCTTCGTGGTCATCGATCGGGGACGCGACGCTGCGCCGTAGGACATAACGGGAGTCCGCCCGATCTCAGGGGAACCCTCATCCTCGCGCCTAGGCATTCCTGCATTACGCTGGGAAGACCTACCCGGGCTCCCGATGGAGCGAGGCGGACGGGCACGGATGCCGGACGAACCTCTTGTCGACGTGACTGAGCGCTCGCACGCTGCCGAAGCGCCCTCCGAGGCCGCGCCGGAGCAGCAGGTGTCGCGGCCGGGCCAGCGCCCCTCCGTGGACCGCAAGGCCCGCCTCCAGATCCCGCCCGTGCGCCCGGACAAGCAGCCGCCCGAGACCCGCACCACCAACTGGGACGAGGTCTACCACCTCTTCGACCTCGCCTCCGCCCAGATCGAGGCGGAGCGCTGCATCCAGTGCCCGGCCGCCCCCTGCATGAAGGCCTGCCCCGTCCACAACGACATCCCCGGCGCCTTCTGGCTGCTGGAGCGTGGCGACGTGGAGGGTGCGGCCAACGTCTTCCGCGAGACCAGCGAACTCCCCGAGATGTGCGGCCGCCTC
>CAYTRA010000113.1:0-7725 GCA_964439675.1 uncultured Dehalococcoidaceae bacterium | reverse complement strand
GAGATCTCCTTGCCGGTGGCGTCCAGCGCCTTCACGGTCACCTGCACGGAGCGCGTCACCGTCCCGCGATAGCCGGGGACGGAGAGGCAGCCCTCCTCCAGGCGGCGTTCCCCGGAGCGGCGGATGACCTCCGGGTTGATGAGGGCGAACGGCTCTTCGTCCGGCATGCCGATCACCACCACGCGCAGCGGCACGCCAATCTGCGGCGCTGCGATGCCCACGCCGTGGGCCGCGTACATGGACTCCGTCATGTCCTCGATGAGCCGGCGGATCGAGTCGTCCACGCGGGAGACCTTCCGCGCTGGCTTGCGCAGGACGGGGTCGCCCAGGTAGCGGATGGGACGGACGGTCATGCACTCGTTCCTGACACTGCGACTCGGCGCTCGCGCGTCCTCAACCGCTCCTTCGAGGCCGCGCCCGATTGTATCGACGCACCCCGTGAGCGTCTTGGCAACTCCACACGAGATCGAGGCGGATCAGTTCACGACCAGCGGATCGACGTCCACCACCCACCCCGGCGGCAGGTCCTCCAGGTCGCGCACCAACGCCGAAGGGTCCTCCCCCCGCACGAGGATCGCCCAGCGGTGCCGCCCTCGGACGCGGGCGACCTGGGGCGGGGTGGGGCCGGTTACCTCGATGTCCGGGTGGTCCACGGCGAGCGAGCGGAGTTCGCCGGCCATGCGGCTCGCCTCCTCGATGGCGTAGGTGGCGTTGGTGTGCTGGAAGAGCAGCCGCACCATGCGGCCGAAGGGCGGGTAGCCGTGCTCGATGCGCCACGCGCTCTCCGCCTCGAAGAACCCGTCCACGTCATGTGACGAGGCGTACTCGACGGCCGGGTTGTCCGGGTCCAGCGTCTGCACGATCACGCGGCCGTGCCGCTCCGCGCGGCCGGCGCGGCCCGCCACCTGCACCAGCAGTTGGAACGTGCGCTCCCGCGCGCGGAAGTCGCCCTCGCGCAGGGTGTAGTCCGCCAGCACCACGCCCACCAGCGTCACCAGCGGCAGGTCGAGGCCCTTCGCGACCATCTGCGTGCCGACGAGGACATCCGCCTCCTGGCGCTGGAAGCGGCGCAGGATGCGTTCGTGCTGCTCCTGCGTGCGCGCAGTGTCGCGGTCCCAGCGCTCGATGCGGGCCGTGGGGAAGTGTCGGCGCACCTCGGACTCTACTTGCTGCGTGCCGGCGCGCAGTGGCCGCAGCGGACGCCCGCACTCCGGGCAGTTGCGCGGCAATGGTCGAGTGCGCCCGCACTGGTGGCAGATGAGCCGCCCTGCCCCGCCGGACTGATGGAGCGACAGCGAGACGTCGCACGAGGAGCACACGGGCGAATGGCCGTTGGGGCAGATCACGTAGCCGGCAAAGCCACGGCGGTTCAGGAACAGGATCGCCTGCTCGTCGCGGTCGAGCACCTCGCCCAGCGCCTCCACGAGGCGTGACGAGAACAACTGCCGCGACTGCCGCATGTCCACGACCTCCACCTCCGGCAGGTCGCTCACGGGCCACGGGCGCACGCGCTGGGTGGTGGGATCGAGCACGGGACGCATCCGTCGAGGCAGGTCGAGGCGCACCAGGTCGCCCTCCGCCGCCGCGTACCAGCGCTCCGCATCCGGCGTCGCCGTGCCGAACACGACCGTCGCGCCGGTGCGCCGCCCCAGTTCGAGGGCCACCGTGCGAGCGTCGTAGCGCGGGGCGGGCTCGTGCTGCTTGTAGGTCCACTCGTGGGCCTCGTCCATCACGATCAGGCCCAGGTCTGGCTGCGGCGCGAAGATCGCGGAACGCGAGCCGACCACCACGTCGTACTCGCCGGCTGCGATGTCGTGCCACTGGTCGTACGCCTCACCGAGCGAGAGGCCGGAGTGCAGCACGCCGACGCGTCCCGCGAAGCGCTCCGCGAAGCGCCGCACGGTCTGCGGCGTCAGCGCGATCTCCGGCACCAGCACCAACGCGCGCTTGCCGGCGGCGACGGCGTGCGAGAGCGCGTCGAGGTACACCTCCGTCTTGCCGCTGCCGGTCACGCCCCACAGCAGGATCCCCCGCCCCTCACCGGCGTCGATGGCGGCACGGATCGCCGAGGCCGCATCCCGCTGCTCCGCGACCAGGTCGACGGGCGGGCGCACGACGACATCGAGGCCGCTCAGGGGATCGCGGCGGTCCAGCACCTCGCCGGTGGTGACGTAGCCGGCCTCGGCCAGGCGCTCCACGGCCGCTCGGGCCTCGCGGCCCACGTCCGCGGCCAGTCCCCGCAGGGGGAGTTCCGAGGGCTCGCCCGCCTCTTCCAGCGCAGCGAGACGTTCGAGGAGAGCCGCGGCCGCCTGCTCCACCAGCCCACGCGAGAGCACGCGCAGTTCGCGCTCCGCCTGCTCCACGGACACGGCGAGGCGTACCGAGTCGCCGTCCCGCGCGAGCAGCCCGTCCGCGATCAGCGTCTCCACCGCCGGCGCGCCTCGGGCCGCCTTCGCCGCAGCCTCGAATGAGATGCCCTCGGGGGCGGCGATCACCTCCCGGATCGCGCGGGCGCGACGGGAGGAGCGCCGGCCCTCGATGCCCTCGGCGATGGCGCGGGCGCGGGAGGCGGGGACGGCCAGGCGGACGACCTCCAAGATGCGCGCCTTGCCTCGAGGCGCGTCCAGCCGGTAGCGGCGCACGGCGAGACGGCGACGCAGCAGGGTGTTGAGCGCCGCATCGAAGGAGCGCGAGGGGACGGCCTCGCGGAGGCGTTCCTTCAGGTCGTCCACGGCGACCGGCTCGTCACGGAGGGCGTCGAAGATGGCCTGCTGGCGCTCGGAGAGGGCCGTCGGTTCGCCCTCGCCGCGCGCGACCATGGAGACGGGTCGCTCGCCCGCGCCCGGCGGCAGGACCAGCGAGTACGCCTCCCAGGCGGGTGACAGGTAGTACTCCCGCACCCACGTGGCCAGCGCCAGGCGCTCCGGCGAGACCTTCGGGGCGCCCTCCACCGGTGGTTCCAGGAAGCGCACCGCCTCCGGGTCGTAGCCCGGGGTGTCGAAGGGGCCCTCCACGATGATGCCCTGCAGGGTGCGGGCGCCCCACGGGACGTGCACCACCTCGCCCGGTTCCACCTCGCGGCCCGGGGGCACGGCGTAGGAGAACGTGAGGTAGGTCGCACGCCCGGCGTTGACGGCGACTTTCACGTACCTCGGGCGTTCGCCGGCGGCGTCTGGGGAGGGCATGGCGCGATTCTAGGTGCCGGGTTCCCGTCGCACGCACGAAGACGCCGGGCAGTGCCCGGCGTCCGTGTGTCCTCGAAGTGTCGGGAGCGTCCTAGGAGCGGCGCGCTTCCTTCACGCGGGCGGCGCGGCCGGTGCGGCCGCGGAGGTAGTACAGCCGCGAGCGGCGGACGCGGCCACGGCGCGTCACGTTCAGGGAGTCCAGCCGGGGGCTGTTGAACGGGAACGTGCGCTCCACGCCCACGCCGGAGGCGATGCGTCGGACGGTGAAGTTGCCCGCTGGGCCCTGCTTCACGCGGATCACCACGCCCTCGAAGGGCTGCAGGCGCTCGCGCTCGCCCTCGACGACGCGGGCCATGACGCGGACAGTGTCGCCGACTCCGAACTCCGGAAGTTCGGCGAGCCCCTCCGGGCGCGGTTGAGCGAGTTCACGCAGGTCGACGGTCATGGTCGGTTCCCTGTTCGGTCCGGGATGCTTGGTTATGTCAGGGCGCGCCGAACCCCCGGCTCGACTGCGCGAAGGACGATTGTAGAGAACCCGCTCCCCTAGCGTCGAGGGGTACCGACCGAGGCGAGGTGCTCCCGGAGTGCGGGCACCATCGAGGCCGGCCGCACGTCCACGCCGTCCAGGTCGTCCGCGCCGAACCAGCGGAACTCCAGAGCGAACTCGTGCTCGGTGCCCGCGAGTTCCGCGCCTCCGAAGGACTCGCGGCGCTCGAAGCGCGGGGGCACCGTGGCTGCGACGTAGACGCCGATCTCGTGGTGGAGCAATTCCTCGCCGCGTCCGGGGCCGTCCATGGCGGAGCGCCACCTGGCGAAGTTCTCCAGCACCCACAGGACCTCGCCGGGCTCCACCTTCATGCCGGCTTCCTCACGCATCTCGCGGCGCACGGCTTCGGTGACGGACTCGCCGACCCGCAGGCGCCCGCCCGGCAGCGACCAGATCGAGTCGCCCGCCGTGCGATGGAGCAGCACTCGACCGTCCGAGCCGACGCAGACCGCGGCCACGCGTACCTGGAAGATCGCATCGCCCACGCGACGCTGCGCGAAGCCGGGATCGCCCTCGACGGTCGCGCGCTCCTCGGGGGTGAGGTGCGCGACGGGCAGGAGGTCCGGCCGCCGCGCGGCGGTGCGGGCGATGCGCTGCTCGCGGCGCCAGCGGTCCACGGCGGCGTGGTTGCCGGAGGTGAGGACGTCCGGGACGGCCCAGCCCCGGAACTCCGCCGGGCGCGTGTACTGCGGGTACTCCAGCAGGCCGACGTCGAACGACTCCTCGTCCAGCGAGCCCTCTGAGCCGAGCACGCCCGGAACCCGGCGCGAGACGGCATCGATGAGCAGCATGGCCGGAAGTTCGCCGCCCGAGACGACGAAGTCGCCCACGGAGACCTCGAGGTCGATGGCGTGCTCCAGGACGCGCTCGTCCACGCCCTCGTAGCGGCCGCAGAGCAGCAACAGACGCTCGTGCTGCGCGAGTTCGTCCACGAGCGCGCGGTCCAGGGGGTGCCCCTGCGGCGAGAGGAACACCCGGAACGGCGCGCGCTCATCGAGGGTGCTCACCGCCTCGATCGCCTCGAACAGCGGCTCTGGCTTCATCACCATCCCGGCGCCTCCCCCGAAGGGGTAGTCGTCCACCGTGCGATGACGGTCATGCGCCCAGTCGCGCACGTCATGCAGATGCACCTGCACGAGCCCCTGCTCCTGCGCGCGACCCATGATCGACTCGGTGAGCGGGCCCTGGAACATGCCCGGGAATATCGTGAGGACATCGAACCGGATCGAGGCGGCGGGCGTCACGCGCCCTCCGAGGGGGCCTCGCCGGACTGGATGTCGCGGTGCTCCTGCGCCACCTGCGCCGTCTCCTCGCGTAGCAGGTCGCAGGCGTGGCCCAGGACGGGGAGGACCACCTGCAGGTTCTCCCGCACGGCCTTCTCGCTGCCGGGCAGGTTGACGATGAGCGTCTCACCTCGGACGCCGGCGACGCCGCGCGTGAGCATCGCCGCCGGGAGTCGCTCCACGAAGGCCTGGCGCATCGCCTCCGGGATGCCGGGCACCTCGTAGTCGATGACGAGGCGGGTGGCCTCCGGCGTGCGGTCGGAGGGTGCGAGGCCGGTGCCGCCGGTGGTGACGATGAGCGCGACCCCCGCGTCCGACCAGTCCACCAGCCGCTCCACGATCTGCACCTGGTCGTCCGGGACGATGTCGCGTCGGGCGACCTCGAAGCCGGCGGCGGCGAGCAACTCCGCCACGGCGGGGCCGGCGGTGTCCTCGCGTTCACCTCGAGCGCCCAGCGTGCTCACGGTGAGGACGGCGGCAGTGTGGGCCATCAGTGCGTCCCCCCTCGGTCGAGGTTGCCGGCAGGCGTAGGGGATCCTACCAGCGCGCCTGAGCAGACTCATTGCTACGCTCTCGCGCGGCTCGGGTGTTGTGGGGTACCGGAGGACGTTCGTGCGCAAACTCCTGTTCGTGCTGCTCCCGCTGGGAGCGCTGCTGACCGGCTGCTTCCAGATCGAGACCGACTACGTCGTCAACGAGGACGGTTCCGGCTCTCAGACGGTGCGGTTCGCAATCCCCGGGGAGGTGCTGGCCCAGATGGGCGGCGAGATGCCCTCGCTGGAGGAGGCGCAGAACGACCCGCAGATGCAGGCCCTGCGCGACGCCCTGGGCGACCGCGGCTCCCTCGAGTTCTTCGCGAGCGAGGAGGAGGGCTTCGGGTTCGAGATGACCGTCAACGTGCCGCCCTCGGACGACTTCTCCGCCGCGCTCCAGTCGATCCTGGACGAACTGCCACAGGACGGGGAACTCCCCACGCAGCAGATCACCAGCGAACTGCCCGTCCTCCGCCGCAGTGGGGACGAATGGGATTTCTCCTTCGAACTCGACATCTCGCAGGAGGAACTGAGCGCCGCCGCAGGTGACGAGGAGAGCGCCGCCTTCGCCTCGCTCTTCATGGACCAGAGCAGCGTCATCACGCGCCTCCGGCTCCCCGGCGAGGTGGTGGAGCACAACGCTGACGAGGTACTGGAGGATGGCACGCTGGTCTGGACGCAGGAGGGCCTGGGCGAGCCTCGGACGCTCACGGCGCGCAGCGACATCAGCGGTGGGGGCGGGTCCGGCCTGCGCATCGTCCTGATCATCGCCGGCGCGCTGGCGGTGGCCGGCGCCGTCGCGGCACTGGCCTACTTCGCCATGCGCCGCAGCAGCGGCGGCGAGGCGCCTCCGGCCTAGTCGCCTCGACCTCCCGTTCTTTAGACCGGAAGCCCGCCGAGAGGCGGGCTTCTTCGTGTGCCTATCCCCCTTGTGGTGCAACGGAAAAGAAATACCGGCGCGCCCCGGGGGAGGTGTTGCATCGCCGAGCGGGCGAATGGTAGATTGCGGGGCGTTGTGGGGGGAAATGGGGAGAGACCCCAAACCCACAAGCAAAGATCGAAGGTGGCGGGTGTGTTCTTCTTCGGCACCTTCGAGCACTCCATCGACGAGCGCGGCCGGGTAGCAATCCCCGCCCGCTACCGGCACGCGTTCGTCGATGGTGGTGTCCTCCGCGTAGGGCCCGAGGGCGCCGTGGAGATGTACACCCAGAGCACATTCGATGAAGAGGTGCAGCGCCGGCTGGGCTCCGCGAACGGGAACCGCAGCCTGGACGCCCGCCGGATCCGCCGGCAGTTCCTCTCTGACGCCTACCCCGTGGAACTGGACAAGCAGGGCCGGATCCTGGTCCCTCCCCAGATTCGCGAGGAATCTGAACTGGGCAGCCGATTATTGATCATCGGCTGTGGCGATTACCTCGAATTGTGGCATCCTGACGCATGGGCGGGGGAGCAGGAAGCGCTCGATGACATCGAGCGCGACGAGGGCGAAGCATGACCTCCCCACAGGGGACCGAGGGGTACGCCCCGCGGCATGAGCCCGTGATGTTGCGGGAGGCCATGGACGGCCTCGCGGTACGTCCCGGCGGGCGTTATGTCGACGCGACCGCCGGGCTCGGCGGGCACTCGGACGCCATCATCCAGGCCGCCCTCCCGGGCGGCCGGTTGCTCTCGCTCGACCGTGACCCCGCCGCCGTGCAGCACACCCGCGAGCGGCTCGCCCCCCACGGCGACGCCGTCCTGGTCGTCCACGGCGCCTTCGAGGATGTCGCCGAGATCTGCGAGGAGCACGGCTTCCAGCCAGTGGACGGCATCCTGTTCGACCTGGGCGTCTCCTCCATGCAGCTGGACCAGCCGGGACGCGGCTTCTCCTTCCAGCGCGACGAACCGCTGGACATGCGCATGGATCCGACCGAGTCCATGACGGCCTCCGACATCGTGAACACCTACGAGGAACGGGCGCTGGCCGGCCTGATCTACGAGTACGGCGAGGAGCCGCGCAGCCGCCGCATCGCGCGCGCCATTGTGCAGCGCCGGCCGATCCGCACCACGGGCGAACTCGCGGCGGCCATCGAGCAGGCCGTGGGGCGTGCGCCCTCGAGGGGCCGTTCGCCGATCCATCCGGCCACGCTGACGTTCCAGGCGCTGCGCATCGCGGTGAACCGGGAACTGGAACAGCT
>CAYTRA010000112.1:0-7728 GCA_964439675.1 uncultured Dehalococcoidaceae bacterium | reverse complement strand
ACGGCCTGACCGAGGACGAAGTGCGCGCCCGCCTCGGCCTCGTGTAGCCCTCGACGGGGTGGGGGTTAGGCGGGCTGGTACGAGGTCAGGATGCTGGCGATGAAGAAGAGCAGCAGCATGGCCACCATGGGCGAGATGTCGATCATGCCGATGGGCGGGATGACCCGGCGCAGCGGGTCCAGCACCGGCTCCGTGATGGCGTTCAGGAACTGGAAGATCGGCCCGTTCTTGTCGATGGGAAACCACGACAGGATCGCCCTCGCGAAGATCGCGAACGCCAGGAACTGGACGACGAATCCGACGCCGTGGATCAACTCGGTCACGTGCTACTCCCCCAGGTCCCTGGCGCGTTCATAGGCGGCGTCGATGGCGGAGTCGACGGCGGTCCGGAAGCCGGCCGCCTCCAACTCAGCGAGGCCGGCGGCGGTGGTGCCGCCAGGCGAAGTGACGGCGTTCCGCAGCGCCGCCGGGTGCTGGCCCGTCTCGATGGCGTACTGCGCGGCCCCTAGCACGGTGGCCAGCACCAGCGAGGTGGCGTCGGGACGCTTCATCCCTTGCCGCACGGCGGCATCGATCATGGCCTCGATGAACAGGTAGACGTACCCCGGCCCGGAGCCGTGCACCGCCGTCGCGAGGTCGATCTCGTCGTCCGAGTGCACCTCGACGACGCCGGTCGCCACTGCGTGGGCGATGCTCTGGACGCGCTCGCGCTGCTCGCCGGTGAGGTCGGACGAGGGGTAGACCACGGCCCCGCCAGCGCTGATGGCAGCGGGCAGACTCGGCATGATCCGGGCGACGGCCCGGTGCCCCGAGGCGCGGCGCACATCGTCCAGGCGGATGCCCGCGGCAATGGAGACCAGGACCGCGTCCTTCGAGAACTTGCCCGCGAGGCCCTCCAGCACACCGACGAGCATGTCCGGCTTGAGGGCCATGATGATCACGCTGGCGCCGATGCAGGCGCTCTCAGCGTCGTCCGTGACGCGGACGCCGTGCTCGCTCAGTTGCGCGCGACGGGCGGGGACCACCTCTGACACCGCGATGTCACCCGGCGCGGCGACCTTGGCGCGGACCAGCCCGCGCAGGAACGCCTCGCCCATGAAGCCGCCGCCAATGATGCCGATGCGCATCGTGATCCCTCCGGCGCATGCGCCGCTTCTTCGCGCGGGTAACCCGCGGCTATCCGCGAAGAGTCAGACTACCCGGAAACGTGGCTTCTCTGCGATCAGGAGGCGATCACGAGGCGCCGGGGGGACTCACCCCACCTGTCGAGGCGCAGTCGACACTCGCTCCCCGAAGATCGCCCGCCCCACCCGTACCAGCGTCGCGCCTTCCTCGATGGCCACCTCGAAGTCGTCCGTCATGCCCATCGACAGCCCCGGGAGGCCGTGCGTGGCCGCGAGTTCGCGTAGCGCGCGGAACACCGAGCGCACGTCCTCCGGGTCCGCCACCCGAGGCGCCACGGTCATCAGCCCCTGCACGCGGAGCACGGGGGAGTCCTGCGCGCAACGGAGCAGCGTCGGGAGGGCGTTTGGCGACACGCCCTCCTTCGAGGCTTCGCCGGCGACGTTGACCTCCAGGTAGCACGGGAGGGGGTGGTCGTGGGCTGGCTGCTCCGTGAAGCGCCGCTCGATCTCCTCGATCAGGCGCTCGGAGTCCAGCGAGTGCAGGACATTCATGTGGGGGAGCACCTCGCGGACCTTGTTGCGCTGGAGGTGCCCGATGAAGTGCCAGCGAGGCTGCGTCCCGCCCGCCTCCGCGAGCGCCCGCGCCTTCGGTACCACCTCCTGCGCCCGGTTCTCACCGAAGTCACGCAGCCCTGCCTCGATGGCCTCGCGTACGAGGTCGACCGGGTAGGTCTTCGATACGCCGACGAGCGTCACGCCCGCGGGATCGCGCCCGGCGCGCTCGCACGCGGCCTCGATGCGCGAGCGCACCTCGGCGAGGCGGTAGGCGATGCCAGATGCGGGAGCGGTCATGGCGAAGGGTGAGGCGTCAGACGTCGCGCCGGCCGCCGCGGAGGATCTCGTCCTCCAGTTCGCGCTGGGCCTTGCGGTCAGAGTGCACCAGGTACCAAATGCCGAGGGCAGCCAGACCAACCGGGATCACGATGAAGATCGGGTTCGTGAACGCTGCCCACAGGAACATGATGAAGAGGCCCAGCACGCCCACCAGCATCGCGAGGGGCTTCGCCAGCACCTCGAACGTGACGCGCGTGATCGCGAAGACCTCGCGCCACGAGCCCTGGGGATCCTCTTCGGGCGGCTGGTATCCGTACATGCTTCGAGTGTAGTCCCGCCTGAGGCCGCCTGCGCCGAGGTGACGGCGCTCAGGCGTGCGAGTGCAGAGGTTTGCCGCCGTTGAGGACGATCATGTCCTCGAATGCACGCGCGGCGTCGATCCGTCCGCCGCGCGCCTCGCCTCGCTCGTCCGCCTCGATGTCGGCGTAAGCCCGGTGCAGGTTGCCGGCCAGCCGCTCCGGATCCGTCAGGCCTGCGAACTCACCGAGGTCGACCGACTGCGCCACCTCCAGCGGCTCGACGCCATCCGCCCGCCCGCGCCTCGCGAGGTCCGCGACCCAGCGGAGGTACGCCTCCACGGTGTCGAACACCTCGACGCCACACACGGGGCCGTGGCCCGGGACGACCACGTCCGCCTCGAAGCCTCGGAGGGCCGGGATGGCGTCCAGCCAGCCGAGGACCGACCCGGCCATGGCGAAGGGCGTGCCGCCGTTGAATGCGAGGTCGCCCGTGAACAGGACGCGACGCTCCGGCATCCAGGCGACGACGTCGTTGGTGGTGTGGGCCGGGCCCAGGTGGACCAGTTGGACCTCCAGCGTGTCCACGTGCACGGACATCCGGTCGGCGAAGGTCACCATGGGTGGGACGTGCCGGAACTGGCCGAAGTCCGCCGTGGGGAAGCGCTGGGCGACGCCTTCCGGCGCGTTCGACCTCAGGATCTCCTCGCGGGCCCGTTCGTGGCCGATGACGGCGGTCTGTGGCCAGAAGGCGAAGTTGCCGTGGGTGTGGTCGCCGTGCGCGTGGGTGTTCACCAGCGCCTGCACCGGGTGCGCCGAGGTGCGCGCGAGCGCCTCGCGGAATGCGTGCGCCCGCTTCTCCGTGCCCACGGTATCGATGGCGACGACGGACTCTGAGCCGACGATGAAGCCGGCGTTGTTCAGGAACCAGGAGCCATCCGGCTGGACGTAGACGAAGACGCCGGGGCTCACCTCTTCCAGGTACGGCGGCGGGACGGGCATGGCGGGCCTCCTCGGGCGCTCGGTCGGGGGCGCGGCGGCATTGTAGGCACCCCGATCGAGGCGCGAGCGGGGTGCTGGCCCCTGAGGGATCGCGGTCGTAGAGTGCCTGACCGGGGCAGCGGCCGGCGCTCGGGCGCGGACCATCCCAACATTTCACCGGGAACTGACGGCGGCGTGGTGACGCGCGCAACCACTGCGCGCGTCCGCACGGGAACGGGGGCGTTCCCGGCCGCGCTTGAGGGGTGCGTCCATGGATAGTGCGCTGGTCGCAACGATCATCTTCGTGGTCACGTACGTGGCCATCGCCTCCGAGAAGGTGCACAAGACCACGGCAGCCCTCGGCGGGGCCATGGTGGTCATCCTCTTCCACGTCCTGTCATCAGAAGAGGCGTTCGAGGCGATCGACCTCAACGTGGTGTTCCTGTTGGCCGGGATGATGGTGATCGCCAACACCATGGCGGAGACGGGCGTCTTCCAGTGGCTGGCGGTACGCACGGTGAAGGCCGCCAGGGGGCAGCCCCTCATGGTGCTGATCCTCCTGTGCCTGGTGACCGCCGGCCTCTCCGCGTTCCTGGACAACGTGACCACGGTGGTGCTGATCGCGCCGATCACGGTGCTGGTCACCAGGACGCTGAAGGTGCCCGCGCCGCCGTTCCTGGTCGCGGAGGCCATCGCCTCCAACATCGGGGGCGCGGTCACGCTAATCGGCGACCCGCCGAACATCCTCATCGGCTCCTATGCCGACATCGGGTTCGCTGAGTTCGCACTGAACATCGGACCGGGCGCCATCCTCGCGCTCGCGGCGTACATCGGCCTCCTGTGGCTGTGGTTCCGCGGCACGCTGACGGCCAGCGAGGAGACTCGAGCGGAAGTCCTGAAGATGGACGACTCCTCGCTCATCACGAACTACACAGTGCTCCGCATCAGCCTGGTGGTGCTGGCGCTCACGCTGGTCGGGTTCGTCCTGCACGGCCAGCTGGACTACGAGCCGTCCGCCGTCGCCATGATGGGCGCCACCGTGCTGCTGCTCCTGACGCGCGTCGACCCGTACCACGCGCTCCGTGAGGTCGAGTGGGTCACCCTCTTCTTCTTCATCGGCCTGTTCATCGTCGTCGGGGCGATGGAGAGCACCGGAGCGCTGGACCGGGTGGGCGAGTTTGCCGTGGACGCTTCGGGCGGCTCGCGCACGGTGGGCGCGTTCCTGCTGCTGTGGCTCTCCACCATCGCCTCCGGGATCGTGGACAACATCCCGTACACGGCCACCATGCTGCCGGTGGTGCAGGACATGAGCAGCAGCCTGGGCGAGGGGCCGGACGACCACGTGTTCTGGTGGGCGCTGGCCTACGGAGCAGACTTCGGGGGCAACCTCACAATCATCGGCGCTTCCGCCAACGTGCTGGTGGCGAACCTGGCGGACCGCAACGGCGAGCCGATCTCGTTCTGGCAGTTCGCCCGGTTCGGTGTCCCGGCCACGCTGCTCACCGCCATTGTCGCCACGGGCTACCTCTGGCTGCGCTACCTCGCGTTCTAGCCGAGCCATCGAGGGCGTTGCGACACCGTGAGGCAGGACTTCGAGGCGTATCCGCTAGGCTGTTCGCATGACGCTTGCAATCGACCCGCGCATCCGCGAGCAGCGCAGCGCCGAGGCGGACAGCAGCCGGTGGTGGGTGACGGAGCGCCTGCCGGTGCGCCCGCTGCGCGGCCTGGTGCAGGGGTACTCCGACTACCTGGAGGCGGAATCGCAGCCGTTCCGACGGCGGCATGAGCCCTCCAACTGGCTTCCGGTCATCTTCAACTTCGAGGAGCCGCTGGAGGTCTCGGTCCCGGAGCGGGGTGTGCGCGTGTCGCCGCCGGCATTCGTGGCCGGGTTGCACCAGACGTGGGCTCAGACGCACTCACCCGGCACATCGCGAGGCTTGCAGGTGAACCTGTCGCCGCTCGCGGCCCGCGCCATCTTCGGCGGCATCCGCATGTCCGCGCTCAAGGACGACGTGCTGGACCTCCGCGACCTGATCGGGGACGCCGGTCGTGTGCTCCTCGAGCGGCTGGAGGCTGCGTCCACCTCGGTGGCTCGGTTCGACCTGCTGGACGAGACGCTGGAGCGTGCCCTCGGCAAGGCCGAGGCGCCCCCGTTGCTGGTCTGCGAGGCATGGCGTCGGCTCGGTGATTCGCACGGCGCCCTCGGTGTCGCGGCGCTGGCGGACGACCTGGGGTGCAGTCGGAAGACGCTGCACGCCGCCTTCGACGAGTACGTCGGCCTGCCGCCGAAGACGGCGGCGCGGGTGTTCCGCTTCCAGCGCGCCGTGCAGCAGGTCGGTCGCGCCTCGTGGCCGGTCATCGCCGCGGAGAGCGGCTACTACGACCAGTCCCACCTCATCCGCGACTTCCGGCAGTTCACCGGCTTCACCCCCACCGAGTACGAACGGCTCCGGGCCGGTAACGGCGGCACAATGGACGTCGCACCCCTCGCGGTGGAATGACTCCCCCCGAGGAGCCCTCGGGCGGCACATTTGTCCAAGATGCCCCCGCCCGGCCCGCCGTAGGCTGCCCTCCGCACGCTGGAGGACGCCCGATGGCCGAGAATCGACCGACCTTCTACCCGGTGATCCGATACCGAGACCCTGAAGCCGCCGCGGAGTGGTTGATCCGCTGCCTCGGCTTCCAGGAGTACATGCTGCACCGCGAGGACGGCGTGGTGACGCACGGCGAACTTGTCTTCGGGGACGGGATCGTCATGCTCGGGCCGGGCGAGCCTCCCGCGCGGCCCTCGGACGGCGCACCGCTGTACGCGGCATACGTCCACGTCGAGGACCCCGACGCCCTGCACGACCGTGCGCGGGCGGCCGGCGCGCGGGTGACCATGAAACTCACGGACCAGCCCTACGGGTCCCGGGAGTTCGCTGTGGTGGATCCGGAGGGGTACACGTGGTCCTTCGGCACCTACCAACCCGCGCCCGGCGATCCACCACACGCCTGAGGCGCACAGGACATCCGCGCGCTACGCTCCCCAGCCGCATTTCGTGCGTGCTGAAGGAGCTTCCATGTCAGACCTCGCGACCGTCGCGCCTGCGTTCGTGGAGATGGCGCATCGCATTGTCTGGGCAGGGGTGGCAACGACCGACAGGAACGGGCGTCCTCGGACGCGGATCCTGCACCCGATCTGGGAGTGGGACGGGGTGCACCTCGTCGGGTGGATTGGGACCACGCAGTCGCCAGTGAAGCGGGCGCACCTGGCTCGCCAGCCGTACGTCTCCGTGAACTACTGGGCGCCGACGCACGACACCGCCGAGGCGCTGTGCCGCGCCGAGTGGCGCATGGACGACGAGACGCGCACGCGGGTGTGGAACCTCCTCAAGGACGCCCCGGAGCCAGTGGGCTACGACCCGGCCGTCATCCCAGGGTGGACCTCACCGACCGAGGAGCCATGGGCCGTGCTGCGCCTGGAGCCGCAACGCGTGCGGGTCTTCCCGGGAACGGTGCTGATGGGACAGGGTGGCGAGGTCTTGACCTGGTCGGCCTAGCGAGGGCTATCGGCCCCTTCGTGCCCCGCTCTCGCTATCGAGGGGCGGCGCGCCAGTAGTCGTCCTCGTCGCGGATCGCCTCGCCGGTCGCTTCCATCACCAGCAGGCCGCGCGCAACGTCGTCCGCGGTCAGGCCGAACTCCTCCGCTACCTCCTCGTAGAAGGCGCAGGGATGAGATCGCGCGGGCGCGGAGGCGATGATCGCCTTCATCACGTCGATCGGGCCCGGCACGCCGCAGCGCGACGGCGCTCGTACCGCCAGCGTGTGTACGGCGTGGACCTGGTCCAGGAACACCTCGTCGGGTGCTTCGGATTCCGCTCGTTGCACGTCGGAGGTGTGGTAGGCGCAGAGCAGGTCGAGGGCGTGCGCCTTGAGCGCCTCGTTCCAATAGCGCTCCAACTCGATGGCCTGCGAACGCTCGCCTCGCATGGCAAGCAGCGCCACCATCTCGCCGAAGGCCACCGGACGAGGCGAAGCGGCCTGCCGGAGCAGATCCAGGATCACGGTCTGGAACGCATCCCGGTCCAGCGTCCCGTCCTGATAGAAGCGGTCCAGGGTCTCCTGCGCGTCCACCGCGATGTAGCGGTGCTCCTGCATTGCACTCGATATGTCGATGCCCTCGAGTGCCAGGAGCTCGGCGAGTGCCGCGCGGTGGGCCGGAGTTGCGATCACAACCGCCGCCCCGCCATTCCGGATTGCCGGTGCAATCGTTTCGCTGACAGATTCAAGCAATACAGAGACCTGGTCGTAGACCAGTAGAGAGTGCGCCGCCACGCGTTCCCGACCTTCAGAGCAAGGGGCACTACTGGGTATGTGCCTTTGTCCGGGATTCTAGGGTCGCGCGCAGGAGAAGGAGCCCCTCGAAAGCCGGAAACGAAGGGATCGTTACGGGATCGAAACGGCCCCGAGCGGCATCTACAGGGATCGGCCATCCCGCGAGACATCCGAGG